>JBHLNW010000029.1:0-34772 GCA_048941185.1 Promethearchaeota archaeon | reverse complement strand
TCTGGTTTAAAAAAATTTATAAATACATAATTTATTAGATTATTAAATTTTGTATTTTACACATTAATTGTTCTTTACGAAAACAATTTTTTGATAAAAATATAAAAATTAGAATTAACACAAGTAATATAAAATATACATCTAAAAATATAATTCAAAATATTTAAAATTAAAAATAAGAGCTGAATTAGAAATATGGCAGAGGAAGAAAGCTTTTTGAACGCAAAAGCCCTGGTTGTCGATAATGGTACCGGTATCTCCAAAAATGGATTTGCTGGTGAAGATCAACCAAGGTCAGTCTTCCCTACACTAATTGGATATCCCAAGTATGAAAGCATCATGACTGATGTTGAGCATTATACTCGGGAATACTATATTGGTGAGGAAGCTATGCAATTAAAAGGCGTTTTAAAGTTAATGTTCCCTGTTGAACATGGTATCATTGAAGACTGGACTGCTATGGAGAAAATCTGGCATTATACATTTTATACCGACTTAAGAATCGATCCAAGTGAACATCCAGTGCTTTTAACAGAAGCGCCATTAAACCCACGTCCAAATCGTGAGAAAATGGCTGAAATTATGTTTGAGACTTTTAATACACCTGCTCTTTACGTAGCCATGCAAGCAGTATTAAGCCTTTATGCTTCTGGTCGTACTACTGGATGTGTTATAGATATTGGAGATGGTGTTTCCCACGTTGTACCAATTTTCGAAGGTTTTGCCTTAAGTCATGCTATCCAAAGAATTGATCTCGCTGGTCGGGATATTACTACCTACTTACAGAGACTTCTTCGACAAAAGGGATATTCTTTCACTACATCAGCAGAAAAAGAAATTGTTCGAGACATTAAGGAAAAATTATGTTATGTAGCTATCGATCCTGAAAAAGAAATGATGCTTTCTAAGAAAGTAGCTGGGATGGAAAAAAGCTATATGCTTCCTGATGGCGAGACAATAAATGTTGGTGTCGAAAGATTCCTTGCTCCTGAATGTTTCTTTAATCCAAGTGTAATCGGTAAAGAATTGGAACCTTTAGATGATGTTATTGTAGGAGCCATCTCAGAGTGTGATGTTGATCTTCGAAGAGATCTATACAGTAATATTGTACTTTCTGGTGGTTCTACAATGTTTCCAGGAATTAAGGAAAGGTTAACAAAAGAGATAAAGGAACAAATCCCAGAAAGCGTAGATGTCAAGATTATTGCCCCACCTGAGCGTATGTATTCGGTTTGGATTGGTGGCTCAATTTTGAGCTCACTGAAAACGTTTCATCGGATGTGGGTTACTAGGAGGGAGTATAAAGAGATGGGCCCTCAGGTAATTCACCGATGCTTCTAATCTGTTAACCAGTTTGACAAAAACCAAACAGGAACTAACATTTTAAGTTTTTTTATTTTTCTTTTTTTTATTGTTGTTATCAACCTTAAGTATTAAAAAACGCAGTGAAGAATCAAATTAAAGTATTCAAACAAGCCAAATTTGCTATTTTTTTATGATAGAGTAATAAAAACAAATCTTATTAAAATCAATTCACAATGTTAAAAAGTATCTTCAAAAAATATTACTTTATCGTCGCGAAATCTAGTTGAAATTCCGCAAGATTTAAAATATTCTAAAGTTAATGGTGTAAATGTTGGAAGCTTGTCAATTTTTGAATTTTCTAATAGATCAACAGCAAAAATTTGTGAAAGATATTTTCTTGTAATCGTCACTTCTTTAACTTCTCCCATCATAATTTTGATTTTTCTAAACGCACTCCCCGCTGGGGGAAAATGAAAAGTTCTTAAAAATTCTAAAGGCTCATCTCCTACATCTACTGAGATAATTTTGCACGGCGGAAGTTTACATTCCATTCTAAGCTCTTCTTGGAGAGCTATAGTACTTCTAGAACTTACAAATCTTTTACGAATTGGAGATTTTGGTCCTTTCCATATGAAAATTCTTCTTAAATCTTCCCGAATTATTACAAATACTTGCTCTGGATGCGAAATCAAAAAAACTTGAAGTTTATCTTCGGTTACTTCAACTTTTTTCTTTTCTCCCGAATCATCGAGTTCATAAACCATAAACTTATCATGGTTCTTCATTTTTACTCCTCTAAATTTAAAATATTTAAATTATAATGTATGATTAAAACAGGTATGTCAATATTGTGAAAAAAAGTACAATTACTAAAATGTATTTATCTTTTTTTTATTGTTGTTTTATACCGCCTAACACTTAGAATCCCATGAGAAAATCATAGATAGTCTTTTTCAATTTGGATTTTAAAATTCAACAAATCATTATCCTTAAACGAATATAGCATAAAATATAAATAAATAACCAATATCAACTATATCAATAATTATATTAGAAATTCAAATGAAAATTAAAATTGCAGATAGTATTGTACTGTGTATTGGAATAATTTTAATTTTAAGCGGTTTGAGATATGTGTTCGAAATTGGCCGTACAAGTTCAGTCCCTCAGCCTATGGAAGTGGGCGCTATCATTTCAGGTATATGTTTAATTATAGGATTGGGTTTAATCACGGGTTATATAATAATAAAAATTACTAACAGAAAGTAAACCAAGAAATTTGTGTTTTTTTGTTATACAGATTAGATTTATACTTATTCTATCATATGTGATTAATTAAGATCGCCATGAATAATTTAGGATTAATTTTTTATCAAAATGGAATTGCATCCAGATTATATTAAAGAAAATTTAGACCGATTAGGAAAAAAAGAAGGCTTGGCTCTTTTAAAGGAGTTGATAGATGGTTCAACTGATCCGAAGCAGCGTCAAAACGCTCTCTTTAATTATGGGTTACTTGATGAGGGAAAAAATTTCAAATTCTTCGAGCATTTATTTCTCTCAGACGAGGATATAAATATTAGATTAATAGCAGGGCAAATATTAAAAAAAAAGTATCTTTACAACAAGAAACTAATAGCTTTATTAAATTATGCATTAAACAAATTGGGTAATGTAGAACAACAAATATATGCAATTAAAACCTTAAATTCTATAAAAAGTTCAAAAGCTCGCAAGATATTAATAGAATATCTCAAAGAATTAATTAAAAAAGAAAATGAATCAAGAGAAAAAGAATTACTAGGAGAAATTTTTGATTATAATTATAAACAACCCATCCCTGATTTGTTTTTAGATATTTGTATAAATGGTATTTTAAATGACTATTATACAAATAAATGTGGGTATCATACAGGTGTAAAAAAAGGAAAAATTACTTATTTGAATTGTGAGAGTTCTAATTTAACCAAAATAGCGGATATTAAATCAATAGATTTTTTGAAAGATTTAGAACATCTTCATTTGCATCGAAATAAGCTTATAACTCTCGAGGGAGTCCAAATTCTAAAGAAATTACGAACGTTGGATGTATCTCATAATAAATTAGAGAGGATTCAGAATTTAAATGAATTAGAGCAGTTAGAAGAATTGAATTTGTCAAACAATAAAATTCATAAAATAGAATGTATTGAATCGTTAAAAAATTTAAGGAAATTATTATTGACCCAGAATTTCATAAACAAAATCGAGAATTTGAGTAGTTTACTTAATTTGGAGAATTTAGATTTAAGTCGTAATCAGCTTAAAAAAATAGAAAATCTTGATATTTTAGTTAAATTAGAACGATTAAATCTTTCTTTTAATAAAATTGAGAAAATAAATGCTTTAGAGAATTTAAAAGGATTAATGTGGTTATATCTTAATAATAATAAGATTACTAAGATCGAAGGATTGTTGACTCTCGAAAATTTAAAAGGATTATATCTTTCAAATAATCTAATAGAAAGAATTGAATCTCTTGAGAAGCTAGCGAACTTAAAAAAAATAGAACTTTCCAGTAATAAAATTGGCAGAATTGAAGGTTTGCAGAATTTATTAGAGTTACAAGAATTATATTTAGATAATAATGAATTAGAAAAGGTAGAAAATTTGGAATCTTTACGTAGTCTTATCATGCTACATCTTGGAAGAAATAAAATTTCAGAATTTACAAGAGAAAGCATTGAGAATCTACATAATCTAAACTTCATTTTTTTAAATGAAAATCCTTTAGATCAAAAGAGTTTAGAGGAATATCACAGGAGGTTAAAGTTTCCTTAATTCTTAAATAGATTGATTTTTATTATTTTTAACATACATAATATTTAAAATTGTATTGTTTTAGCTCAATGTGATTTACTATGGATAGAATTAAAGGACCTGCATTATTTACACCACGCTTAATTAAAGAGGATGATATTTATGGGAAAGCAGGTTATACTCTAAACCTCATAAAACCGAATATCTATCAATTTTATACAAGAGGACCTGGTTGTCATGTTTATCTAATTATTGGAGAAAATTTAAATTTACTAATAGATACGGGGATTATCACTAAATTCAATAGTCTTAATTATCTGCTTACAACTGAGATAGGATTAAAAATTGAAGATATAAATTTAGTTATTAATACTCATGAACACTTTGATCATATTAGTTCTAATGCATATCTTCATTGCCCATGTGCCGCACATAGATGGGCTGCCACAAAAATCCAACATACTGATGAATTGATAACAAAAGGTAAAAAATGGGGTGTAGATTTATCGAATTTAAAAATTAATATATGGCTTGAAGATAGAAATATCATAGATTTAGGAAATGTGGTTTTAAAAATTGTTGAAACACCAGGTCATACATCTGGTTGTATTTGTGTTTACGAACCAGTTAAGCAATATATCTTTACAGGTGATACGTTGTATAAAGGAGCTATTACTAATATTTATGAGTCCGGTTCAATTTCTGAATATATTAACTCCCTACACATTTTAAATACTTTAAGAATTAACAGTTTTTTTCCTAGTCATGGAGATTTTGTTCTTGGTGAAGAAAATGTTAAGAAAGAAATAGAATCCTCAATTGAAAATGCTAAGATGGAACTTCAAGTGTTTATTCAAAGGCTTAAAAGTAAACCATTAGAAAGTGCTAGAGTTCCACCTTCACTCTATAGAAGAGAGGAGGAGGATTTATAACATATTTATGATATAATGGAATTAATTGCTATTTCTTTTCCACAAAAATTACAATATTTTAATTTTTTAGAGAAAAATTCTCCACAACTTTTGCATTCATGCAACTTTTGTTCTATTATTGCTTCTACTACATTGTGAAATGCTTTCCGGACATTCTCACCCGTTTTTGAAGAAGTGCCAATAGGGTCCCCATAACAGTTTAATTTTCTAATAATTTTCAAAGCATCAGCTTTAGTAATTTCTCGTTGTTCCTTTAAGTCTGTTTTAGTACCAATTGTTACCTTGATGATTTCCCTAGAATTATTGTCAATAATTTTAACCCAATTCTCAATATCATCCAGGGAATTCTTATTAGTTGTATCATAGAGTAATAGAGCAGCTGCAGCGCCATTTACATAAGCAGGAAACAGAATCCGATATTTTTCCTCACCTCCAAAATCCCAGATATTCAATTCAATACTTAGGTTTTGTTTTATCTTAATCTCTTTTCTTTTAAAAGCTACTCCAATCGTTTTCATTGACTTTTCATTAAATGTATCATCTACATATCTAGTTATAAGTGAGGATTTTCCAACACCCTTGGCACCTGCTACACAAATTTTGTATTTTAGCATAATTAGACGACTGCTGATAATATTCTAATTAAATAAAAGTAATAGAGTATGAGTATTAATAGGTTTCTATACAAATTTTACACACAAGTATAGCAATTTTAAGTAGGTATAATTAGAATATTCATTACTATCGATTTTGAATTAAATAATCATCAATCCATAATTCCATTAAGACCTCATCAATATAATCTGAATCCATTAAAAATTGTTTCTTTCTTACGCCTATAATCTTAAAACCTAGTTTTGTAAAAAGATGGATAGCTCTTTCATTAGTTGAAAAGCTGCTTAAAACAATTTTTTCTTTATTATTTAGACTTTTAGATTCTCGAATGGCTAAGTCAATAAGATTTCTACCTATTGTTACATTTCGATATTTTTCTTTTACAATGATCCCTAAGATACCAACATGTGGTGCGGCATCCCAATTAGAATTAGAGATTTCACATTGGCCAATAATATTAAAAGGAGATTTAAGATCTGCATTTTCTGCGACTATACAAATTTCTTTCTGATTTTTAATATTATTATACCATGATTCTTTCTCTAGTTGAGATCTTACTGGGAAGAATACTGGTAGATATAAACCTTCATCAATAACTTCATTAAAATTATGCCAAACACCATTAATATCAGATTTAGTTAAATGTCTGAAAGTAATAGTTTCTCCTGTTTCTAGCTCTAAAACCTTTTTCATTATTTAAATATAAATTTTTATAATTAAATTCCTTATGGTAATATTATGGAAAATAAAAATGATCAGTCGACTAAAGAAAAGAACGAGGAAAAAGAGAAGGTAAATGATTATAGAGAAAAAAAGAATGAAAGCAAAAAAACAGAGGTCGCAAAAGATCGAGTTTTATTGAAGCATGTTGAAGTTAAAAAACAGGAAATTAGTCCAGAGACAAGAGATCTTGCTCAAACGCTAAAGGAAAGTTTTTTGGAGCATGACCAATTTGAAAGGTTATCAAATGATGAAATTACAATTATTGAAACATTTATGGGTAAAAGACTCTTTTTAGAAAGAATAGCTATAATTGCCAACCAATCAAGGATTCCATTAGGAATTTCCGGTTTTAAAAAAGCAGACTTAGAAAAAATTCTTGACAATTTAATTTCCAAAGGTTATGTAGAATCTGAATTAGTTGGGGAAAAACAAGTTTATTTTCTTACTGAGCGAGGAAGATATCGTGTTCAATAAAGTTAAAATGAATAATTAGTCTTTTTTCAAAATCAGCTTGTGAACAGGAATATCTTGCCATTCACTACTAGGATTTTCGCGTCTGATGGTTAAGGGTAATATACCAGCTTTTAACTCCAGCATTGCGATTTTTATCGGATCTATTAAGTTTTTAGGTTTCTCTATTAGAATAGGTGCTCCAAAGGAGATTTGCAGAGCTCTGCTTCCCAAAATCCTAGCTTTTTCATATCTAGTTAAAAATATTGGTCCAATTTTAACATATTCTCTAACTTTCTTATATTTCTTGCGTAACTCTCGAGATTCTAAAAAACTAGACATAATTAAACCCAAAGAAAGAGTAATTTAACTTTTGAAAATGTATAATTTCATATAACTTTTTTGGTTTTTATCAAGCTTTTAGTATGGATATAATGGTTAACTTATTTAATAATGCGCAGGAGGGGAATTGAACCCCTGATTTACACGGTGTGAGCGTCTAACGATTTAGATGCGATACGCAAAACATATGTCGTCATACCACTAGACCACCCGCGCTCACTTTTATTTAAATTAAGTAAGGCATACGAATTAAATGTTTCACTACACATTAATTAATTCAATTTATTAAATTATTGTTAATTTGATTTAAGAATTTAAGTATTTTTTAGTGATCTTATAAAGTCTGTTATTTTAAATATTTCAAATCAATTTTATCATCAATACCTAAAATACTCTTGTAATAGCTGGTGATTTTAGTAATTGTGAATGATGATTTTATCTCTCATCCATTAATTAAGCAAAATATTATCTCTCGACGAGAATATCAAGAGAATATTTTTATTAATTGTTTAAATAGAAACTGTTTGGTTGTTATACCAACGGGCTTAGGTAAAACAATTATAGCTTTAATGCTTGTAGTACAGAGATTAACAGAAGTTAAAGCTTCAAAAGTAATACTTTTGGCGCCTACAAAACCTCTTGTGGAACAGCATTATAATTCATTTTTAAAGTTGACAAATCTTCCTAATGAATCACTTATATCTCTTACTGGAGCAATTTCTCCCGAAAAACGGAAAGATCTGTGGGGTGATATAAAAGTTGCTTTTATGACTCCTCAAGTACTCCAAAATGACCTTATATCAGGACATTACTCAATTAAAGATGTTTCTTTAATGATATTCGATGAATGTCATAGAGCGGTTGGAGACTATGCTTATTGTTTTCTCGCGAAAAAATACATGGATATAGCTAATAACTCTCAAATATTAGGTCTCACAGCAAGTCCGGGCTCAACTGAAAGTAAAATAAATGAAATTAAACAAAATCTATTTATTAACCATATTGAAATCAGAACTGATAAAGATTTAGATGTAAAACCATATGTTCATAAAGTAGATAATGAATGGATAAAAATTAAGCTTCCAAATGAGTTTCTAGAAGTTAAAGAAATCCTTGAACAGAGATTAAGAGCCTCTTATAAATTTTTAAAAGAAAATGATTTACTTGAATCTTATGATATAAATAAAATCACAAGAAAGGATTTGTTAAAATTAAATAGCGTGATTAATCGAAGAATTTCTTTAGCTAGAGATAATGATGAAAAATTTCTAATGTTTAATGCGAAAAAATTAACTGCGAATGCTATTAGATTATCTCATATGGTTGAATTAATAGAAACTCAAGGTATAAGCGCTCTTAAAGATTATTTTGAAAAAAATGAAGAGAAGATAAAAAAAAATACAGCAAATAAATCTCTAAAAGAGTTATTTTTCGACAAAGAGTTTAAGAAAGCTAGAAATTTGACAAATAAACTCTATTCAAATGGTTTAGTTCATCCAAAGATAGAAAAGTTAAAGGAGATTTTAACTGATCAGATAAAAGCAAACTCTGATTCAAGAATTCTTGTTTTTTGTCACTTTAGGGATTCTGTCAATAATATAGTTAAATTTTTTGAAAATAATGAGATAATTAAGATTCATAAGTTTGTTGGACAAGCAACAAGAGGATCAGATAAAGGATTGACTCAAAAGGAGCAAATAAGTCTACTTGATGAATTTAAGGAGGGGATATACAATACTTTAGTGGGTACAAGTGTAGCAGAAGAAGGTTTAGATATTGAAGAATGTGATCTAGTAGTGTTTTATGATGTTGTGCCTAGTGCAATTCGTTCTATTCAACGTCGTGGGCGTACTGGAAGGAAAAAAGAAGGGAAAGTTTTTGTATTGATGGCAGAAGGTACTAGAGACGAAGGTTATTACTGGGCAGAAAAATCTAAAGAAAAAAGTATGAAAGCAAGTTTAGATAAGTTGAAAAACTCGGATTTTAAATCAAAATTTGGGCAATCTAATCTAATGAATTTTATTTCTTCTGAAAAAAGTGAAGAGGAACACCCAAGAGATAAAGAGAGCCCTGATCTAAGCTCAATCAAAATGATTGAAGATGCAGACAATTTTGAAATTATATGTGATACCCGTGAAACAGCATCTCCGGTTGTAAGAACCCTTTCATTAATGGGTGTTAAACTTAAACTAACACAATTATTAGTCGGAGATTATGTAATTTCAGAAAGAGTAGCAATTGAGAGGAAATCTGCTAAAGATTTTAATGATTCGATAATTGATGGAAGATTATTTACTGAATTGAGTGAACTTGGTGAAAAATTTTTAAAACCTATTTTAATCTTAGAGGGAGATCCATTTCAATATTCAAATATTAGCGAAAATGCTCTTTATGGTGCGATTACTTCGATAATACTTAATTTAGGAATTTTAATCTACAAAACTGAAAATGCTATAGAAACTGCTCAATTTCTTTACCAATTAGCAAGGAAAGAACAATTGATTACATCATCTTTACCTAAATTAAGATTTGATAAAGCTCCTATTGAAACATCACGTTTATTGGAATACATAGTTGCAGGAATACCTGGAATAAATAGTCTTCGGGCAAAAAACTTATTGAAAGAATTAAAGACTTTACAAAACATTTTCTTAGCGGATATCCCCGATTTAACAAAAATAGATAAAATTGGAAAGAAAATTGCTCAAGAAATCTATAAAATAAGCCGTTATACCTATAAAAATGACTAATAAATTGGTAATCATAAAATCTTCAATTTATTAAAACAATAAAAAAGATTTATAATATTTTCAATAATAATTTATAATATTATTGCATTTAATTGAGTAAGAAAGCTAGTTTTAAAAAAAGTCGAGCATAGTAAAATATGATAAAATTTAAAGTCGTTGTTGCTGGAGCTAAAAACGTTGGAAAAACAAGTTTGATTCGTAGATATGCTACGGGTAAATTCGAAAAATCCACATTGTCAACAATTGGTGTTGATTTTGAAACTAAAAAAGTAATAGTTGATGACACAGAAATATTATTGAATATTTGGGACTTTGCAGGTGAAAAAAAATTCCGATTATTGTTTCCATCTTATGTTTCTGGTGCTTCAGGGGCTTTAATGCTATATGATGTTACAAATTCTGAATCATTAAATGATCTTTATGATTGGATAAATGTAATTTCATCTGTTCCTAATTCTCCTAAAACTAAAATATTAATTGAAGCAAAAACAGATTTAAAAAGAAACGTAAAGAAAGAAGATGCATTAAATTTATTTGAAAAGTATCAATTTCAAGGAGAAATTCTAAGTACTTCGGCAAAAACGGGTGAAAATGTTGAAAAAGCTTTTGAGATGTTAGGACGTGAAATTCTTAAGAATTCTTTAAAGAAATGTACCAATTGTGGGAAACATTATCCTTTAGAGTTAAAATTTTGTCAATATTGTGGTACCAAAACAAATTAAACTTCTTATTATTTAATTATCTTCTTATTCTAGCATAATTCTTCATTTTCAAACAATAAAAATCTAGATTTGATATTAATTCTAAATACTAAAATAAGGTCAAATTAGGAAAGAAAAATTTATTTACCACAATTGATAAAATGTACTATGATAATAAGTACCAAGGTTATGAAAATTGAACTACGATATTAAACAAGATATCCAAGAGATAGTTAAAAGGCTTAAAAAAGATAATATTTCCTTTGAAGGCAAAACAATTTTGGTAACTGGAGGCGCTGGGTTTCTTGGTTCTTGGGTTTGTGATGTATTAGTTGAGCAGGGTGCCTACTGTATCTGTTTAGATAACTTATCATCAGGAAAGCCTAAAAATGTATTACATTTAATGGAGAATGAAAATTTTCGTTTCATCAATCATGATATCTCTTATCCAATATATTTTGGAATGAGTTATCATCCTCTAGGTATCTGTATTGGAGATATTAAAAAAATTGATATTATAATGCATATGGCGAGCAGAGCATCTCCATTTGAATTTCAACGTGAACCGATTTCTATTCTTAGAAGTAATACACTTGGAACACTTAATTCTTTGGGGATTGCAAAGTTCCATAATGCAATTTTCTTTTATACAAGCACATCAGAAGTCTACGGAAATCCCCCAAAAGAACTTATTCCAACCCCCGAAAGTTATTTTGGATATGTCAATCCAGTCGGTCCTAGAAGTTGTTATGATGAATCTAAACGGGCTGGAGAGGCTTTTATTAAGGCTTATGAGCTTCAACATAAAATGCGAACAAAAATTGTTAGAATTTTTAATACATCCGGGCCTAGAATACGACATGGACCAGAATTTGGGAGGGTTGTTCCTAATTTTATATATCAAGCCATACATGATGAAGATATAACTGTATTTGGTGATGGATCTCAGACTAGATCTTTTATTTATGTAATAGACGAGATAGAAGGACTTCTTAAAATGGTTTATAAAGATGAAGCCATTGGAGAAGTGATTAATTTGGGGAACGATAAAGAATATACTATTTTAGAACTAGCTCGTATTATAAAAGATCTAGCAAATTCTAATTCAAAAATAGTTTTTAAGTCATTACCTATAGATGATCCGGTATATAGATGCCCTCTTATAGGAAAAGCTAAGAAGATTCTAAATTGGGAACCAACAACCTCACTTGAAGAAGGATTAAAGAAAACTATTGCTTGGTTTAAAGATAATGAGCGAAAACTTAAAAGTTAGTAATAATCATTTTGAGAAATTGCTCAAAATTAGTTTAATTTTGGGGATAATAGTTGTATCAGGATTTATTATATATTTCATATTAACTCCTGAACCAGGGTTTATCACTTTTGGTATCTTAAATGAGAATCAGGAAGCTGGAAATTATCAAACTAAAGCTGCTGTAAATGAAACAGTTTCATTTTTTCTCACAGTTGGAAATGGTTTAGATCGAGAATTTATGTTTGGATTTAAAATTAAAAAGGGAAATAATAATACTAATTTAAGTTCAAATGGCTCAAATGGAACTCTGTATCAAACCATCGGTAATTTTTCTTTAAGCCCAAAAGAAGTTCAAATTTATGGAGAATATAATATATCATTTTCGGATGTAGGAGAAAATCAGATAATTATTGCTGAATTATGGCAAATTAAACATGAGATTGAAGAATACTTCAATATAATTTACTTGCGACTAAATATAACTAGTTAATTTCCTCCTCCAATAATGTTTACTGATTTTATTCTTACCCATGGAGCTTGAAATGCTCCATAAACTTTATATTCTTTGGACACTGCATCGATATTTTGAAATAAATCTAATAGATTTATACCTATCATTGTTTCATTTAACGGTTCCTTTACTTTTCCATCTTGAATTAAATTTCCATGTAGTATTAAACCAGAAAAATCCCCAGTTGATATATTAGGAGAATCTCCGGTATAGTTCAATATAATTCCTTTTTTAATATCTCTAATTATCTCTTCTAAGGTTAAATCTCCAGGTTTCATAATAAAATTTGTAATCCCTATTGATGGAATTGAACTATATGAACTACGTGAAGCATTTCCAGTACTTTCAACTCCTTCTTTTCCTGCTGTATAACTATTATGCAATAATCCATTTTTGAGGAAAAGCCCATTATCCAAGATCTTTTTGTTTTTACAAGGAACTCCTTCATCATCAAAAACTTGTGAACCCGCTGCCCCATTAATTAATCCATTATCTTCTAAATTTAAATGGATTGAGCCTATTTTCTTACCTCTCTTATCTACTAAGAAACTCCTTTTATATTGAAAAGTTTCGGCATTAATTGCGGCTGCAATCGGTCTTAAAATAAGACTTATTGTTCCTTTAGGAGTTAAAATTACTGGCCCTCTCATATTTTTAATCTTTTTCCGATTGAGATTCCGTTTAGCATCTTCAAGAGCCAAATTTGCGATGTTTCCAGCATTTAATTTATCTAAACTTCTCTCTATTTGCCGTTCATAACCAGAAGATGTCTCTTTACTTATTTTATCTTTAACGATGATATTTGATGATATTAAACAGCTTGTTTCTCTTCTTGAAACACTTAATCCATTAGAATTAAAAATAAATATTTTTGAATACCCAGATGCAAAATTACCAGATTGAGAAATTGCTATCTCATCTTCTTTGCAAACCTTTATCAAATCTTCAACATAATTTATAGAATCTTCCACTTCCAAATACTTTAGTTTCTTATCAAATAAACCATTAATAACTGGATAATGATCAGAATAATGTGGTAAATCCTTAAAATCTGGATCAGGTGTAGCAACTTTCATCATTTTAATAGCAGTTTTGCACATTTTCTCTAATATTATTTTATCCAGTTTGTTAGTGTATGCAAATCCTAGAGATCCATTTTTATTAATAACTCTGATTGATGCTCCATTATCTTCTCCAGTTTCACTATTTTTTACTGAATTTTCTTCAATTTCAATATTAATATAATTAGTTTTTTCAAAATAAACATCAGTACATTTTATCCCATCATTTCCTCTATCAACTAATTTTAAACAGAAATCGGCAAAAGAGTAGATCTCTGAACTTTCCATTTAACTTAAACCTCCAACGGTTATATCTTCGATTCTTATATAAGGTGCACCATCACATACTCTAATACGTTGCCCTCCTTTTCCACAAATTCCTACTGAATAATTAAAAGAGTTTTTATCTCCAATAGCAGATATTTTATTTAAAGCTTCAAGAATCATACCACTAAGAGAAACGTCTCTCATTATCTCTTTTTTTTCACCATCTTTTATTTTATATGAAATCCTGCATTTAAATTGAAAATTACCACTAGTAGGGTCAGTATAGCCATATTGAAAATCCTCACATAAAATTCCATCTTTTGTCTCTTCTAAAATGTCTTCTAAACTCCAATCTCTTGGTTCTATATATGTAAAACTCATACGTACTTGAGGTCTCTCAGAACTTGAAGATGCCCTTCCATGTCCATTTGGAGGAACACACATTCTTGAAGAAGTTTCTAAATTATGTAAATAATTTCTAAGGATACCATTTTCAATAATTATTGTTTTTTGTGAAGGAATTCCCTCATCATCAACAAAATAACTTCCAAATAAATCATATGGCAAATTAAATTGTTTTGCTTGTCCCATTGAAGGATTATCCACAATAGTAACTTGTTCTGAGGCAACTTTATTTCCAATCATTCCTTTTAAGATACTTTCATCATTTAACACTAAATCCGCTTCACATGCATGTCCAAATGCCTCATGGATAATTGTTCCAGTCAATTTAGAGTCTGCGATAAGTGTCATTTTCCCACCAACTGGTGATTTCGCATCCAATAATTCTACGGCCTCCTTAGCAGTTTTTTTACTTAAATTTTTAGCTTTTTCAGTTTCTGCAATTTCATATCCACCAACCCCCGCGACAGAATTGACGGAATTCTGTATTAAGCCATTTTTATTAGTATAAACCATACAAAATAAACGTAAAAAGCATAAATCTTGGACAACTTTGCTTCCAAGAGAATTTAAAAACAAGGTTTGGGAATGACCATCCATATAGAGAGTATGAGTATTCTTTACATATTGAGAATAATTTCCAGCAATTTTTTCATGATTTTTTACAAGTTTTATTTTTTCATCGATATCAATATCTTCTAAATTCTTTTGTATTCTGTTCTTATAATTACCAATCAACGGATCATTTTGGGCGATACTAAATTTGATTTTTGTTAAGGATTCTGATAATCTTGCTAATTTTATAGCTTTTTGTAAGCCTAATTTGATGGATTCCCTTTGAAGATCCTTAAGTACAGCAAAACCCCATCCACCATTTTTAAAGGCTCTAATTCCACAATTAATAAGGTCAAAAGAAGATATTTCTTTACTTTTTTGATTAGTGAAATCTAAACTAGTACCATTATTTATTTCCGTTCGGATGTCCCAATAGTCTACTTTTTCCTTGGCAATCTGATTTAGTTGGCTTACTAATGTTTCATCAATTTTCTTTAGATCGTCCGAAATTTCCATGTTTCTTAATTGAGGTTAATTCTTCTTCACTATATTAATGAATAGTGAAAACCATTATATCACCAAAAAAAGCAAAGAATAGCTTAAATATCTTTCCTTTTTCTTAATTTCTGCTCTTTAACTTCTTAATAATTGAGACTGCACCCTTAATTGAACAAATTTGTGAAAATTTTGTTGAATTCTTAAATAAGAAAGAGTGGTTGCATTTCCAGCACTTTTTTGATTTAATAATTCTATTTGTATAAAACCATTCCCCACAATTATAACAGCGGAAAAAGAAATATTTCTGTCCATTAACCATATAGAAAACATATAGTATACGAGATATTTTAACTTCGACCCGTTATAGGATTTTTTAATTTCTTATTTTTAAAATATGTGCTCCATTGAATTTGACTAAATTATTTTATCTTAAATAAAATAAGATATATTTCATAGTGTTTCATTATTTTAATTAAGAATAAACAAAAAACAGAAAAAAAGATGGATCATAAATTTATTCATCCAATAGAAACCCGATATCGAACTGAGATGGCATTTTTATTTACCGAAGAAAAAAGATTGGAAAATTGGTTGAAGGTTGAAGCTGCATTAGCACAAATTCATGCAGAATTAGGAAATATTCCAAAAAATGCTGCAGATGAAATTAGTAAAAAGGCGAATTTAAATTATGTAAAATTAGAAAGAGTAAAAGAAATTGATGAAGAAATTCATCATGATTTGATGGCAATGGTAAAGGCATTGGCGGAACAGTGTAAAGATAATGCAGGGAAATATATTCACCTTGGAGCTACAAGTTACGATATTGAAGATACTGCCACCGCATTACAATTAAAGGAGGCTATTATTTATCTTTATAATTCTTTAGTGGAAATATTAAAAATTTTACTAAGTCTTGCAGAACAAAAAAAGAATTTAATTTGTATAGGCCGAACTCATGGTCAGCATGCGACACCAACTACCTATGGAATGAGATTTGGCGTTTGGGCATATGAAATACATAGACATTTAGAAAGAATTTCTGAAATTAAAAATAGAATATCTTTTGGTAAGATGTCTGGTGCTGTCGGTACAATGGCTAGCTTTGGTGAAAAAGGAGTTGAAATACAAAATGCTGTAATGAAAAAACTTGGTTTAAGCCCAGTACTTATCGCAAATCAAATAATCCAGAGAGATAGACATGCTGAAGTTATTTTTTTAACTACAATAGTTGGTCAAACATTGGCTAAAATAGCAAGGGAAAATCGAATTTTGCAAAGAAATGAAATTGCAGAAATGTTTGAACCTTTTAAGGATAAACAAGTTGGGAGTTCGACTATGCCTCATAAAAGGAATCCCCACAAGTCAGAGCGGATTTGTAGCTTAGCTAGAGTTTTAAAATCTAATGTTATAGTTGCATTAGATAATATAATTCTTGAGGATGAGAGAGACATCACGAACTCTGCATCTGAACGAATAATATTTGCCGAAAATTTCATACTATTAGACTATATGATTAAACAAGTGAATCAAAATCTAAAAGGATTAGAATTTGACGAAATAAAGATTGAAGAAAATCTTAATCTTACTAGAGGTGCTTGCCTTACTGAAAAAGTTATGGTTCAATTAGTTAACAGAGGAATAGGAAGGCAAGAAGGCCATGAAATCTTGCGACAAGCATCAATTAAAGCGCGAAAAGAAAAAATAAATATGAGTGATATCTTGACTGGAAATAAACAAATTATGGAAAAATTCTCAAAAGAAGAATTGAAGGACATTTTTGATCCACATAAATATATTGGTAAAGCTGTTGAACAAGTAGATAATTTAATAAAAATTCTAAAAGCCAAATATAATTTTTAAACCATGGGGTTTGATGACAGAAGATAATAATTTATACAATACTTTGGGTGTTTCATCAAAAAAGGACGAAGTTCACAAGGCCCTTAATTCAATTGATAAAGGGTTATTTCCCGGGGCTTTTTGCAGAATAGTAGAAGATATTGACGATAGGAAGGATTATTGTTCTATTTTTCATGCTGATGGAGCTGGTACAAAAGCTAGCTTAGCATATATGTATTATAAAGAAACAGGGGATATTTCAGTTTTTAAGGGTATAGTTAGGGATGCTATGGTGATGAATCTCGATGATATTTTATGTGTAGGTGCAACAGGTAATATTTTCTTTACAAATAATTTAGGAAGAAATCGTCAATTCATAAATGGAGATATTATAGGAACGATAATTAAAGAATACTATGATTATAGTGAAAAATTAACATCTCTAGGTGTTCATGTAAAGATGTGTGGAGGAGAAACTGCTGATATTGGAGATATCGTAAAAACTCTAGTAGTTGATGCTTCTGCTTTCACAACAATGAAAAGAGAAAATATAATTGATGCAAGTAACATTAAGACTGATGACGTTATAATTGGCTTAGCTAGTTATGGTAAAGCTTCCTATGAAGATGAGTATAATAGTGGAATTGGAAGTAATGGATTAACTTTAGCTAGACATGGTTTACTTTCACATAGTTATTACAAAAAATATCCAGAATGTTATGATAAAAATCTTGATGAAAAACTTGTGTTCTTTGGCAAGTATAAATTAACAGATAAAATTAATGAATTTGATCTATCTATAGGAAGAGCTTTATTATCACCAACAAGAACATATGCTCCAATTATTAAAGATGTAGTTGAAAAATATAGAAATGATATACATGGAATCATACATAACACAGGGGGAGGTCAAACCAAAATTGTAAAATTTGGGAAGGGGATTAAATATGTTAAAAATAATCTTTTCAGAATTCCAAAAATTTTTGACTTAATTCAAAGATCTTCTGAAACTCAATGGAAAGAGATGTTTAGTGTATTCAATATGGGCCATAGGATGGAAATCTTATGTCATGAATCTATAGCTTCAGAAATTATTAAAGTGATAAAAAATTATGAAATTGATTCTAAGATAATCGGCTATTGCGAGAAATCTCCTCTTAAAGATAAGAATTCATTAGAATTAAAATCAGAATTTGGATCTTTCATGTATGATTAGGAATTTTAATATACATTGTGCCAAAATCTTTTAAATGGTTATATTGATTATAATAACAAAATTTATAATTTTTTAATTCAATAATTTTTTATTCAATTCGGATTTTTGATATTCTATGACACGAATAGGTCAAAACAGAAAGAAGGAAATTGCTGTTAAGAGATTTCGTTTTTTTATATATGAATTATTTTGGTTTTATCTTATAATATTTGGATTATTATTGATCCCATTCTTCTTAATTCCTCTATATGTTGAGCAGACCTCTATTCTATATGGCACGCTATTTTATTTGTCGAGA
Source organism: Promethearchaeota archaeon (assembly GCA_048941185.1). Taxonomy (GTDB): domain Archaea; phylum Asgardarchaeota; class Lokiarchaeia; order Sigyniarchaeales; family SOKP01; genus Loki-b32. Next base: position 16,253 of record JBHLNW010000029.1, on the reverse strand, counting down.
GCAATAGTTTTATTAATAGGAGCTCCTGTTGTGTTATATATTTTTAATTTAGTTTTTGAACCTCAAAAAAAAGATTTGATAATAGAAGAAGACTTTTCGCCTCCAATTGCGCATTTACAATTGTATAAGATGACGAAAAAGAATTATAAATATCAATTCCTATATGGTATTTTGATTTTTTTCCTTGTCTTTTTACCTATCGGTTTTTTTTCATACTTACTAATACCAGGGATGCTTGAGTATCAAGCAGTTGCTATTTCTGATAACACAACAGACTATTATCTTTTTGAAAATAATTATTTTCTATTTCTTATCTCTGCAATATTAATTCAGTTTTCAGTAGCAATTTCAGAAGAAACTATCTATAGAGGTATAATTACTAAAAGAGGAAGTGAGTTCTATTTTAAATATTCAGCGGTTATAATCTCTGCTCTCTCTTGGGGATTAGCCCATTTTGCATATTTCCTATCTCCAATAAGCCGCCTATACCCTTTCTGGTATCCATTTATTTGGTTTATAGAAGCATTTTTTATTGGTATTATTCTTTCTTTATTGGTAATAAGAAGAAAATGGTTAATTCCTGCTATAATTGCTCATACGCTAAACAATATTGTCTCTGCTAATGCTATTTGGAATACCCTACAAGGTAATGATTTTATACTTGTAGGTCTTTATCTATATTATCCTTTATTAATTATTGGATGTATATTACTTGTGTGGTACTTTTCTCAAATAAAAGAAGGTTTTTCAATTGGATTAAAAATGCTTAAATCCTATTTTAAACAGGATAATACTATGGAAAAAACAAGGGGAGATTCAGTTTTTCGTGTCTTTTTTGATATTATAATGGCGCTGATAATCTTCATAATAGGATTTATAGTTATGGTATAGAGAAGAGTTAGATCAATGAAGCTGGGAATAATTTCAGATACACATATTACAAATGATTATCAAAAAGATAAAGTATATAGTTTATTAAGTCAGCTTAAACAAGCATTTAAGGATGTTGATGAGATTGTCCATGCTGGAGATGTATGTGAAAAATTTTTTTTGGACGAATTAGAGAAGATCGCCCCAACGAGATGTGTAAAAGGAAATCTCGATAACATTAATCATTTAGAAAATTTTATTAAATTTTCTGTAGGGCGATATAGCATTGGGGTGACTCATTTACTTCCAGAAAATATTGAGGAATTTGCCAGGAAGCATGACTTACGTATTCTTATTTTCGGGCATACTCATCAGCCCCTTATTAAAGGAACAGATTATAATCTCCTTCTTTTGAATCCAGGATCTCCAACTCTACCAAAAGCACCTCAGGAAAAGCCTGGATTTATGAAACCAATCGCAAGATCAACCGTGATTACTTTAAATATTGATGAGAATGATATTTTGTCAACGTTTATTATCACTTTAAGAAATTGAATATCTTTTAACTTATAACTACTTAAAAATCCAATTTTTATAAATAGAACAAGGTTTAAGTAAATAGAATATTGTCATAACTCAAGAGGTAAAATTTAACAAGTGTTATGAATTCCACACTGAATAATTATATATATTAAATAACTCATATTATTAATACAAGGAAATTTTATGTAAGCTTTTTTGTATAAAATAATATGGATATATAAAATATAAAACCTTAATTTAAGATAAGATTTTAAAAAGCTTAATTGAGAGTGTGTAAATTTGGTAAGTAGACTTGAGTTAGTCCTTAAAGAACTTAATGAAAATGGGAATTTTCGAGCATCACTTTTTGCAACTTCAACTGGTCTCGTATTAGCTTCTCAAAAAGAAGAAAAGATCGATGAACGTGTAGTAGCTGCTATGGGATCCTTACTAAGTGATTCAGCTTACAAAGCTGCAGAAGAATTAGGACTTTCTGAAATCCAAAGTATGAAAATTAAATATAAAGAAGATTTCATAATGATGAGAAATATCATAATGCCCGATAACAAGAATCAATTCCTATTAGCCATTCTATCAAAAGCACCAGAAAGTGAAGATGTAGAAAGATATTTTGACCAACTTCTTAATTGGGCAGTAGATAATTCACGAACCGATTTAGAAAAGCTTTCAAGTTTATAATCGTATTTTCCAAGTTTCTTATTTTTTCTATTCCTTAGTTTCCATTTTTAAATTATAAACAGCAAGTTCAAAAAACATAATGGAAAATTATATTCACAATGAAAGCAGCTTATATTTCCCAGCATGGCAGTTTAGATAATATTTTAGTGGGTGAAGTTGATGATTTAAGAATAAATCCCAATGAGGTCTTAATTGAGACTCATTTTGCAGCTTTAAATCACTTAGATTTGTTCGTTATTAAAGGATGGCAAGGATTAGAATTAAAAATGCCCCATGTTCTTGGAGCTGATGGGAGTGGAATTGTAAAAGAAATAGGATCAGAAGTATCTAAATTAAAAATTGGTGATAAGGTCACGATTAATCCTGGAATTTCCTGTGGAAAATGTGAAATGTGTTTGTCAGGAAAACAAGTTTTATGTAAGCATTTTTCGATTAAAGGAGAGCATGAATGGGGTACATATGCTGAATTTTTTAAAATGCCTGAGATTAATGTTATAAAAGTACCTAATTCTGTTAACTTAGATAAAGCAGCAGCTGCACCTTTAACCTTCTTAACTGCTTATAGAATGCTAAAAACTCTAGCTAAGGTTAAACCAAAAGATTTTGTTTTTATACATGGTGCTGGAGGAGGTGTTTCTTCAGCTGCTGTTCAAATAGCTAAGTATTTAGGGGCAAAAGTAATTGCAACAACTAGTTCATCAGAAAAAATCGAAAGAACGAAGAATTTAGGAGCAGATTATGTAATAAATTATAAAGAAATGAAGGATTATACCCAGTATGTCTATAAAGAAATAACAAACAAACATGGTATAGACATTGTCATCGATAATGTTGGAAGTGCAACATTTAATACAAGTATTCGGTTATTGAGGCCTAACGGTCGAATAATTACTTGTGGTGCTACATCAGGATCACATGTAGAATTTAATTTAACAAATATCTTCTGGAAACATATAGAGATAAAAGGGTCAACTATGAGTAATCAAGGGGAATTTCGAGAGGTGATGAAATTAGTATTTGAAGATAAATTGAACCCTATTATTGACAAAATATATTGGCTCGATAGAGTTAAAGATGCTGAAAATTATTTAAATGAAGGAAAGCAATTTGGGAAAGTTCTACTAAAAGTTAAATAAAATATTTATACTAAATCATAATAAAATTCCAAGATTTCAGTAGCTATTTGTAGTTCATAGCCCCAGTAAAAATGATCTGATCCAGCAATTATCTTTTTAACTTTTGGTTTCATATAATAATTGAAATTTTTTTCAAATGTTTCATATCTAGCAACTGTGTCCTTATCACCTTGAATGAATAATTTTGGTTTATCTGATTGAGATAATTTTTTATATTTAGAGTCTACAAAATCCCAAGGGAATGAGATGGAAATATAACCTATAATCTTATCTGAGTAATTTATAGCTGAAGACCCTATAGCGGCACCATAAGAATAACCACAAATTATAATTTTTTCATGATTTTTCTCATATATTAAAAAATCAATACATTTTTGCACATCCTCCAATTCTCCGGTTCCATCAGAATGGCTTCCAGTTGATCTTCCAACACCTCTAAAATTAAACCTTAAACAAGAAATATCATTTTCAATCAATTTATTAAAAACTCCAGATACAACATTATTATACATATTCCCTCCATATTGCGGATGAGGATGGCAAATTAATACTAAGGGATTTTTTACATTAGTTTTTGATAGGAAGTATTCTGCTTCAAGTTTTATTTTATTATTTTTAATGAATAATTTTTCTTTTTCTACCATAATTTTAATTAATTTTTTAACTATAATAATAATACTATACAAGGGTATGCGAAATATGAGTTATAATAAGATTGTAATTGAACAGAAAATTAGAGATTTTTTGCATGAAGATTGTATGTTTATTGATGTGAGTTCTAAAATAATACCAGAGAAAGCAAAATCTTCGGCTAAAATTTTCTCTAAAAGCTTTGGATATGTTTCAGGATTAGAGGAATTAAAAATTTTATATAATATATTAAATGTCTCTACCAATTTTAGGAAAAAAGATGGAGAAGAAGTTAACAATGGCGATATTATGGTAGAATTAGAAGGATATGCTAGAGATATTCTATTAGGAGAAAGAACAGGATTAAATCTAATTACTCATATGAGTGCAATAACAACAACAGCCAAAAAGTATTTCAAAATTGTTAAAGATTCTGGTAAAAATGTGAAAATTGCTTGTACTCGTAAAACCACCCCCGGTATTAGAATATTTGAGAAAAAAGCTGCTGAATTAGGATCCATTGATACTCATAGATTTTCTCTCGATGATATGGTTCTCTTGAAGGATACTCATTTAAAATATTACAATGGAGAAATTGATAAATTATTACATGATATTAAACAATTGAATAGCTTTTCAAAAAAAATTGAGATAGAAATCGAAAAAGTGGAAGACGTTTTAATTGCTGCTAAGAATGGAGCTGATATTTTGATGTTAGATAATATGAATCCTGATCAAGTTGAAGATGCCATTAATTCTTTAAAGGAAAATAATTTAAGGGATAAAGTATTAGTCGAGGTTTCTGGGGGAATAACTCAAGATAATATGATAGATTATTTGTTATCAGAACCAGATGTTATTAGCTTGGGTTTAATTACTCAATTTCCTTCTGAACAAGTGGATTTTTCACTTCGGTTTGATTAGCTATGTTGCTTAATCAATAATTATTTCACGGACTGTACAAATTACATCTTTTATTTTAGCTAATTCTTTATAAAGATCTTTAATAGTATAGAATTCTCCGACAACTAAGAGTAACTCAATTTTTTTTTCTGCTATACGCCAATCTGTTATAGTTTTTATTATATTATGAAATTTCGAGTATAATTCAGTTATCTGGTCAATAATTAACTCTTTAAAGGGATACACTAGACTTATTGTCATAATCAATATTTCATTTTCTAAATTATCATATTTTTCATGTTTTTCGATAAAATTAAATATTGAATCCCTTAAAGCTTCACTTTTAGAAGTAAAACCACTTAACTTTCTTACTTTTTCAAATCTTTCTAACAAATCATCGCTAACTTGTAGAGATATTATTGGCATTTTTATTCCATGATTTCTAATAGAAATTAAAAATATATTATAAAAACTTCTTTATATAATTAATACTTTGATTTAACGATTTCGCAGATGATAATTCAATAATAATTGGTCCCCTATAGTTATAACTTTTAAATATCTCAAAAATTTCATTAAAATCTATCTTTCCAGAGCCTATAGGAGGATGTGTATCAGAATTTTTACTGAAATTATCTACAATATGCACATTTTTTATAATATGATGAAATTTAGCCCATAAATTTTTCACATTTCCATCACAAGTATAAAAATGACTAGTATCGAATGTTAAGAAGAGATCTTTCCTACTAATAAAGCTGTATACCTCATCAATATTTAAATTATTAGTCATAATGTAATAATTTTGAGGCATATTTTCTAAACATATTTGCACTTTTTGAATATTACTATAATCCAATAATATATGAATTGCCCTTTTTAATTGTGCTTTATTTTGTTCTCTAATTGAGTTTAACATAAAATTAGCTAATCCTGGATGGATTGTGATAATTTTAGCATTTATTTGATAACTAAGATTGATTGCCTCAATGTATGACTCAATTGATGCCTTGAATATACGAGTATTATAAGAACAAAGGCTTAAATCGATATATGGAGCATGAATCTGTTTTTTTATCGTATATGTATTTATTAGATTGATATAATTTTGTTTATATTCGTCACTTAATACATTAGGTGGTTCCGCTACTAATTCTACGATCTCAATTCCATTTTTTTCTGCAAAATTTAGACATTGCTCTGTTGCGCTAAGGACTAAATCTATAGAGTTTTTAAATTGAGCTGTACGAGCTAGATCAATAATATGGCCTAAGTTACTTATACCCAATTCCATAAATGTCACATCATCATAATTATTGGTTTATTTGTTTGTCCGCATACTTCGAGGGTAGTTTGCGAAAAGACTATTAAAAATTTTTTGAAATCGCTCAAGATGTTCTTCAGAGATAATATTTGGTTCTCCTATTTGTAAAGCACCCCAATATATTTTTGCTAGTTTTTCTACTAATTCAGCAAACTTAATAGCATGATCTAATGACTTTCCACACACAATAACTCCATGATTAGCTAATAAAGCAGCATTCTTGATACCTAGAGCTTTAAGAGCTACTTCTCCAATTTGTCCTGTTTGAGCTTTTCCAAATTCAGAAAGATCAACTGATCCCCCCAAAAAAGCATACATTTCTTCCATTATAATCGGAATACCTTTTCCTACAATTGAAAGCATTGTTGCAAAAGGAGAATGTGTATGAATTACTGCTTGTACTTTCGGTCTAGATTTATAAATTGCAATGTGCATTTTTGCTTCTGTTGAAGGTAATTTTCCAGCACTTAGAGGCGTTCCATCAAAATTTAGATGTACGATTTCATCTTCTTTCAGTGTATCATATTGATTGAATGAAGGAGTTATAAAGAATTCTTCCTTTTTACCATTTCTCACACTAACATTACCTTCTCCAGCTTCTACTAATCCTTTTGAGAAGATAGCTTTCGCTCCCTTAACTACTTCAACCCTTATTTGATCTTCTTTATTGAATGCCATAAATAAAATAATTAAAATTCAATTAAAAATATATTTTGAATTTATTATTCCTTAATTTGCTCATAAAACTAATATGATAGTTATTTCCAATAATTCTTGAAAGTCTGTTCTTTTAAATATTAATTTAAAATATCTCCTCTGTAAACGACAACTTCAAACAGATAACTCTCCTTTGCTAAATAATGAATCGTCTTATTTTACACTGTGATCTGGATTGTTTTTTTGCAGCTGTGGAAATAAGAGACAACCCACAATATAAAGATAAACCAGTTATTATAGGAGCAGATCCAAAAGAAGGTCAAGGGAGAGGTGTTATAGCAACTTGTAATTATGAGGCAAGAAAATACGGATTGCATTCAGCTATGCCTATCTCTCAAGCTTATAAGAAATGTCCTCATGGAATTTATTTAAGACCAAATGGTAAAAAATATTTTAAAGTATCTAAGCAAGTAATGAAGATTCTCGAGAGTTATAGCAATGAATTTCAGAGAGTAGGAACTGATGAGGCTTATTTAGAATTAACAGGAAAAGCTAAAAATTATAGAGAGGTTAAAATAATTGCATATGAAATTCAGAAAGAAGTTTTAGAAAAGGTTGGGATTACTATCTCAATAGGTATTGCTCCTACAAAATCCCTAGCTAAAATTGCTTCTGATGAAAACAAACCTAATGGAGTCACTGTTGTAGAGCCCGAAAATATATATAAATTTGTAAAAGATATGGATATAACACGTATTCCTGGCATTGGTAAGAAAACTAAAGTATATTTTTACAAAAAAGGAATAAAAAAGATTGGAGATATCATTAATACATCATTGCCTAATATGATTGAGTTATTTGGAAAACATGGTAGATGGATCTGGAAAGTTGCTAATGGTTTAGATAATCGGAAAGTAAAAGAATTTCATGAAGAAAGGAAATCGATCAGCGCAGAAAGAACTTTTTATACCGATACAGATAATTTTAATGAAATATTATCAAAAATTAATGAAATTAATAGAAAACTCCATAAATCAATTTTAAAACACCAAATTACATATAAAACAATTACATTAAAGATAAGGTTTGAAGGGTTTAAAACTTATACACGTTCAAAAACTCTTCCATATCATATTCAAGATGAAAGAAATGTATTAAATATTATTTTACAATTATTCACAGAATTCTCAAATAATAAAAAAAAAGTTAGGCTTGTCGGTATTAAATTATCAAATTTAGAGAAAAACCAAAAAGCTCGACAAACAAGTCTATTAAACTATGCGCTTCTTTGAGTTCATATATTATTTTGATGTTTATTATGATATAATTCCAGAATTTTTTCATGTAGAATACCATTTGAAGCAATAATTCCAGGCGCTGTCCATAAACATTTTTCCTTTTTAAAAGTTAATTTTTGTCCATTTAGATCTGAAACAATTCCTCCTGCTTCCTTTACAATCAAATCTCCTGGCATAAAATCCCATGTAAATGAATGTAATAGATCCAAGGGCTTTAGATAGAGATCAGCAATTCCTTCTGCCACCATACAGAATTTTGCCATACTATCAATTTGAATGAAGTTCTTTATACCGATTTTTTTTGCAAAATTAAGAACCCATGGTTGATCATAATGTAATGAATGACATAAACGAAGATTTTCTATACTTTCATTTGAGCTTACTCTAATTGAAGTAAAATTCCTATTATTATATGTTACTTGAGCTCCTTGACGTTCTTCGGCAATAAAAATGGCCAATGATCTTTTATTATAATTTGGCACTGCAATAGCACACATCTTAGGAATTGATTTAACCATAAAGCCAATACCTACCGCATAAGACATTCCCTTTTGGTATCCAATGGTACCATCAATGGGATCTACTGTCCATTGGCGCTCAGAAGTTTTACCTCGAAATCTAATATTTTCTTTTAAATTTTGTATTTTTTGTAGATCTAATTCATTAAAACATTGATTTATCAGATCTTCTGCTTTATTATTTATAAAATCAATATTCTCTTCTTCTGCTATAATTTCATCATCTGGATAGTAATCCTTTAACTGAGATATTGCATATATTTGAACAGCAAAATCTGCCAATGTCACTGGCGATTCATCTGATTTTGAAAAGGATTCGAATCCTTTTTTTCTAAACCATTCAGTTATTAATGATGAATTTCTAACAATATTGATCGCGATTTTTAATTCTTTATTATAGCGTGACATGATTTTTTTTAGAACTTATTTCGTGATTAAATGTTTTTCTAATTTATAGTTTAAGAAAAAATAAATTGTATTTTTATTATCGAATACCATTTAATAAGCTACCGAATTATTGCTTTTATTTCGAATAGATAATTTTCTAAAGACATTGATGATGTATTCATAAGATCCATCTGATCTGTCTTTCTTATCAATTCTGATTTAGAATTATATTCATTTATGAGCCATAGTAATTTATACAATTCTATTCTTTTCTTGAAATCGTTATCAACCCTATAAAACTTTGAATATGCGTCATAAAATGAGTTATAAAATGAGGGATTATTCAATGGCTTCAAAATAAAATAATCAATTTTAATGAAATCTTGAGCTCGATTACCAATATACCAATTATCAAAATCTACAATACCATTAATTTTTATAATCCCTAATTCTTCTTTTACAATAATATTTTGACTTTTAAAATCATTATGTAATAGAACATATTCTTTTTCTTCCTCTATTAATGAATTGTTATCTCTATAAAAAGCCCTAATCTCTTCGCAGATATCTAATTTATTTTTTTTTGCTACTTGAAGACTTTGCTCAAATTCATTTACAAAAAAATCTGAATATGAATTTTTAGGTTTTATACCAATATCGCTGATATTTTTGTAAAATGAATCAAATTTAATCGTGTGTAAACTTCCTAAATGTTCACCTAATTTACTAAATAAATCTAAAAATTTCTTTGCATACAAATTTTTTGCTTCACCGATATAACGATTTATATGTTGAAATAATGGCTTTCCTCGAATATATTCATTTACCGAGAAAATATAAGGAACTATTTGTTTTGTCTCGTCATAATAAATTAAATTACATACGGGAATGATTGGAGGTCTTTCTTTATTGAAGATATATGACCCTGTTTTAGTATTTATGATTTGTTTTACTTTCTGTCTTAAATTAATATCGTCAGCACTTAAATTATTATCCAGAAAGGGGTATAAGAGTTTTTCTTTAATCAAATCTTCAATCTGGGAAAACTGATCAGTACGAAATCTGAATACTAATTGATTATTCTCAAAATTTATTCTATACAGCGTATTAATATCAGCAATATAAGGCCCTTTAATTCTTTTAACTTTACCTTGTTTAACTAAAATATCAACGTTCGAAAATCTTTTAATTATTTCATCAAATTGGTAAAGATCCTTTTTACCGAGAAAATATAAACGGTAAATCTGTTTATTATTGATTAAGAAATTCAAAGTAGCTTCGATTCTTCCCTTACTGATTGGATCAATCTGAGTTGTTAATTCTTCGTAAAAATTATTTATATTGGAATTTATTTTTGATATTGAGTCTTTATATAGATGGAGAAAAGCATATTTCAATCCTATTTGCTCATTAACTTCATTAGTTCTAACTTCATATATTTTTTTTCTAATATCATTTATTTGCTCTTGAAATTGTAAAATTTCCAAAATGTTGTCTTCTATAGCATATTTATATAATTTCGAACATATATTAACTATATTACTCAGACTAGAGAGAACTCCACTGTATTTTCTCATTTCTAATGGAATAAGTTGGATAAATGTTTGATAATTTTCTTCCATTCCACATATTAAAGAAAAATTTTCATTCAAATTTTGAACGTAAGCTTTACAATTTTTAATATTGTAAAAAGAATCGACTAATCCATTCAAATTTGGGAATTCAATCATACTTTTTAGTAAACTTGGTTCAATCTCATTTCCTGCAAATAATGGTGGATTATTTAACACATATATCTGATTTTTAGAGGTAATAGAACTAAAGATATTTTCAAAATAAGATTCTATTAAAATTTTTTCATCTATGGGAGGAGATATCATAAAATTAAGATCTTCAAATTTTTTACCCAAATTTTCAATATTTTCTATAATAGCATCAACTTGGTCACTATAAACTCCCAACATAATGGGAATTTCCTTCTCTGTAAGATTAAAAACTAAATCTAATAACCTTATTTTTTCTGCCATAGAAAATTGATCTCCTTCACCGATCCTCCCAAAAAGGAGTAAAGAATTTACATCATTTGTTAGAATGTGTTGAATAAGAAGTGAGTTAAGATTTTCGATGATTTCAAAATCCTGATTATGAAATATCAGTGTATTACAAATTACACCATTTATTTTTGGTATTCTAATCTCCTCAGCATTAAGTAAGAACCTAAACAGAATTTCTATTATATTTTATGATTAATATTCTTTATGTATTTAAATGATTCTTAACTTAAATTTTTATAATTGGTATAATAATAAAATATCATATTTAATTCAAAATAAATATTATTTAAAGGTGGGGTTAAGATTTTTTGTAAAATTGATAATTTTAATATCCCACTAGTTTCTGTGGGGACTTCTCCGTTTATTGGAGCGGGACAATTTGGATATAAAGCATTTGAATGGCGTATAAAGTTTTTAAATAATCCAAAAGCAATTTTAGAGATTTTAGAGGCGAGTTATGCGAAAGGTGCTCGTGGGATCGAGGTAATCCCTAGTGGAAAAATTTTGGAAGCTGTAAAGACAATGAGTGAAACTTATGACGATTTTGTAATAACAGGATCTACATATCCAGGTGAAGATCCTAAGATTGATACCTTAATCGAAAATGGAGCAAAATTGATATTTGTGCATGGAATGGTTTCTGATAATAAAGGAAAAGACTTAATTAAGTTATTAAATGAAATTTCTAGCTACGGAATAATGCCAGGAATCGCAACGCATGATCCAATCCCCACTATTAAATATTCTATTGAAAATTCTTTAAGTGTAAGAGTATTCCTGATACCTTTCAATAAAAGTGGATTTTTAATGGGAAACGTTAAAGTGTTAGAAGATATTGTTGATAGTACAAAAAATTTTTATTTTGTTGGTATGAAAACCCTTGCCGCAGGAGAAATTAGCCCAGAATTAGCCTTTCAATATATTGCCAATCATAATATATGTGCTGTGACAATTGGGATGGTTACGGTGCAACAAGCAGAAGAATCAACCAAAATTGCCTTAAAATCATTAAACAAAAATATTTAATAGAAAAAGGATATGAAACTAGATTTTTTTAGATTCCTTAAAGATTTCAAATATATCCATTTCATAGTCGATTGTATCTTCGGGTAATAAATTTGGATCTTTTATCAGTTTCGCTAAATAAAAGATCTTTGCCCCTCTTTCTAAATATTTTAAAATTGTATATGCACCATCTAGATGACTGCCGCAACATACATTTCCATGGTTTGCCAGTAAAACAGCATTTCTTTCTTCTAATGCATTCAACACGCCTTCTGCTAATTCTTCAGAGCCAGCCTCTCCGTATTCAGCACATAATACTTCACCACCTATGTAAGGGACAAATTCCTCAAATATAGGGGGAATTGTCATATTTAACGCGCTAAGAACAGTAGAATAAATACTGTGTGCATGTATAATGGCATTCACATCTTCTCTTTCACGATATATACTTAAGTGCATTTTTTTCTCGACGGAGGGATTCCTATTTCCTTCAATAACCTTCCCTTCCATATTTATAGTAAGAATATCTTCGGGTGTCATTTCATCATAACGGACATTGCTTGGTGTTATTAATACAAATTCTTTATCATTATCTTTTACTCTTAGACTAACATTACCCGCAGAACCGATTACATGTTTCTCCTCTAATAACTTTTGACATAAATTTACGATTTCTTTCCTTAAGCTTTCAATCTTGTCCTGCTTTGAGAAATTATTTATTATTTTTTCTTGATATATTTCAGGATTCATAATACATTGGGGTTTTTCACCGTTTAACCATCTAGTGACATCATCTACAATAATTTTGGACTGTCTTTTAATTACTTCTTCAGTATTTCCACCAATGTGTGGAGTAATTATAGCATTTTTTAATTCAATAAATTCATTATCTTCATCAATGGGCTCAAGAGGAAAAACATCTAAAGCAGCACCTCCTATTTTTTCCTCTTCTAAAGCTTTATGTAAAGAAATATAATCAATTATACTCCCTTTTGAAGTATTAATTAAAAAGGCTGTTTTTTTCATCTTTAAAATTTGTTCTTCATTTATCAGATTCTCATTTTCATCAGTTGCATTAGCATGTATAGTAATAAAATCAGATTCTTTCATTAAGTGATCAATTTCAACTCTTTTACCATATGCACTAACTATCTCTTCATCGAGATATGGATCATAAATTAGGAACTTTACTTCGAAAGGTTTAAGTCTATTAGCAACCCTTCTACCAATTTGTCCCAAACCTATTATTCCAATTGTTTTTCCTTTTAATTCAATACCCTGAAATTTATTTAAATAATCCACATAATCTTCAAATTCTATAATTTCAAATTCATCAGAATGAATTATTCTATCTGCATAATGTAATTTTCGGGCTAACATCAACATTAACCCTATGGTTAATTCTGCTACAGCATCAACATTCCTTAGTGGTGCATAAACAACGGGAATATTATTTTTAGTTGCAGCTTTTAAGTTTACATTAAACGGATCCCCCCTACAGGATACAATAAGTTTTATATTGGTAGCTTCAAATAGGGCTTCTTTCTTTAAATCATCTGCTTCAGTTATAAAAATTTCATATCCCTTAAGTTTTTCAATGAGTTCTTTTACATCAAAGTATATTATCCCTGTCTCTCTCCATGGTTCATAAGTTATTTCCATTAAATTTTCTAACTCATTCAAACTTTCTTTTGTGATATTTGCTGTAATTAATGCTTTCATTATATCCACTCTTTTAAATTATTAAAATTGTAGTAATAAATAATATAATAAAAATAAATGATAAATTAAAAAAAACTTATTTAAAACATTAAGCTTCGTAGTTTCATTAAGCTTCTCAAATTTCCTTCTATTACTTTTATTTTCCCGTCAGAATATGCCTTAACTGCTCCAAGTTCTTTATTAAATAAGTCAATCATTACTTGTTCTCCAGTAAATTCGATTTTTACTGGAGCTGTGTCATCTCCAGCGTTATCTTTGACTTCAATTCCCTCATCTTTATTAATGAGAAGCAATGCTTTTCTATCAGTATCTTGAAATTTTATTTGGATGGGATCATCATATTTAACTAATTTTTTTCTTATCTTTTCATTATTATTATATCGATTCTTTATTTCTTCCAAGCATTCTTCAATTCTCATGAAATTTGTCATTTATTTTCACGTTTTCATTTTTTAGGTTAAATTAAATTCAATAATATTATAGCTTATTATTAAAAGATAATAAAATGTAATAAATTATCCCTATAATAGCTCTAAAAACAATTATATTAATAGAAAAAAATTTTGAATGATAAAAATAATTTTTAATTGATCTAAATTCATATACTATTAAAGAATTCAAAAAATTGTTTTAAAATCTGTAAAAGGGTTTGATTTATTGTGAGGATTAATGATTTTTTTTTTGAATTTTCAAATGAAGGTCGATTTGAAGTATTCAAAAGTTTATATAAAGAAAAAAAAAGACACAGCCAATTAGAAAAGGAATTGAACATTCGAGGGTCTGAAATTTCCCGACACCTAAAGAGGCTAATAGAAAGTAGTTTAGTTAAAAAAACAATGAATAATAAATATACTATTACTAACATAGGGAAGATTTTTTTAGATATATTAGAACTCTTTGAGATTTCTTTAAAATATGAAGCATTTTTGAATACACATAATATCGATATATTCCCACTGAATTTAATTTTACAGTTAGGAAACCTAAAAACTATAAAAATCAACAGTGGAACAATGCAAAATATAGAATTATGGGCTGAAATGATTAAGAAATCTGAAAAATACATTTTAGCAATCTCAGATCAATTCCAAGATTCAATTTTACCAGCGGTAGAAAGAAAAATTAATAATTTATCTATTGATATAAGAGCAGTTGTAGATAACAATGTTTTAAAGTCGAAGGGATATGAAAAACTACAAGATCGTCATGCTTTTTACCAAAAAATAAATATTTCAAAAAACATTCGAATGTTAAAGCAAATAGAAGTCTCACTTTTGGTTTCTGATAAAGGAGCGATACTATTTTTAAGTAAAGAAGGAAAAATAGATTATAGTGAATGTTTATTTGATGAAAATGAGACTTTTATAAAATGGTCAAAAGAATTGTTTGATTCGTATTGGGAAAAAGGAGTTAATATAGACTCTATTATTAGAAAAGAATAAATGCGAGAACTTCAAAAATTTTTTTCATAAACCATTAACTTGGTTCTTCAGATTCTTCCATTCTCTGAATACTTGTTTATATTTACTTGAAATATCATCATCAATCGGGAATTTTTTGAATTTTATAAGTTCATCTAGAATCTTTTTATAATCTTGATATAAAGCCAAACCAATTAATGTATTCATTGCACACCCAATAAAAGCTGAATCTTCATATAGAGGTACTCTTATCTCTTGATTGATTACATTGGCTAAAATTTTGCAAAACTCGTGAGATTTAGCCATTCCCCCCGCGGAGTATAAATTAACCTCAAAATTGGAGAACTTTTTGAGTTCTATATAATTTTCATTAATTCCAAAACAGATATTTTCAATCACACTTTGAGCTAAATTTGCAATTCTGGGAAGCGATTCGGTAATTAAGGTAGGTGGTGGAAAGACAAATACACCCCTTTTAAGAGAAGTTTGATCTTTTATATTCATAAACTCCGGACCTAAGAAAGCAAAGGTAGAATCCGATCCTGGTTCAATTTGCCTTAAATAAGCATCAATAACCTCATCTTTATTATTTATTTCAGCAGATATAATGTTGTTTTTTAACCAATCATAGACGATCCCTGTGTTCCCAGAATTTGCTTCAATTAACCATTTTCCTTTAATAGAATGAAAGGTTGTCCAAAAATTATAATTTTGATCCAAAATAGGTTCATTTACGAGGAGATGAATAGGAGCTGTAGTACCTAAACTTATTCCAATATTTCCATCTTCAATAACACCCATTCCTATCAAGGTTGCTTGTGTATCTCCCCCTGTTTTAATTACTGGAATTGAATTTCGTTTTATATTGAAATAATTTACTAATTCTGGAGTTAATTCTCCAGCGATAGCTCCCGAATCTATAAATTCGGGAAATAGGTCAGGATTAATATCGAAAGCTTCAATGATCTCTAAACTCCAATTTCCTTTTTTGATATCGAGAAATTGTGATTCTCCTGCAGAAGACAAATCAGAACATACTTCTCCAGTAAGTTTATTAACAATCCAATCATCTAACATTAAAACCTTATCAATTTTGTCATATAATTT
>JBHLNW010000028.1:0-34841 GCA_048941185.1 Promethearchaeota archaeon | reverse complement strand
TTCAAATTTGACAAATCTAATCCGTATAAATAGACATTCCAACTCCCTCCATAATGAACCTTTAGTAATCTTTTTGAATTTTTATCATTTAGAAACCAATCACGGTGTTTTTTAAATAAATTAGCTCTTTTCTCAGCAAAAAATGGTGCTGTCCAAATTCCGCTTTTAAATCCATGACGTTTAATTTCATTAAACAAATTTTTCAAACTATCCGAAAACTTTGAATTAATATCATTAAAATCACCGATATATGTGAAATATCCATCATCCAATTGTATAAAATCGATAGGAAAATCTCTATTTTGGTTAAAGAATTCCAAATTTTTTCTCATTTCTTCTTGACTAATGTCCGTAAAATAATAATACCAACTACACCATCCAACTGGTATAATCTCATTTATATTAACATTATTGCTAATTTTTACTAATTTGGCATAGTCAATTAAACCGTAATAACCCTGGTTTTGAGTTTTAAAACAAACAAATAATTCCTCAGAAAAATCAATATCAGATTTCTGGAAGTGAATTCCATCCATACATCCAAAAGCAGTCAATAAATTAAGTACATTTTTATCTTTATAATCTAAAATTATTCTAGTAAATTGTTTATTTAAAGTTGTAAAACCTAATACTAATGAGTTCTTTGATACCAAATCTGTTATTACAGTACAATATTCACTATAAAACCTTCCCTTGATTTCGTAATCTTGGTTATCAAATGTGCGTTTGAAAACATCTATTTCAGATCCTTCGTCGTCTATCTCATTTCCCATAAGTAATTTGCATGGGCTCCAACTTTGCCAACCTTGTTTAAACCAAGAGATTTTATCTAACTCAGTCTTATTATTGCTTCCAGACAACAATAAAGCACTATCTTTTATGGTTAAAGGAGATATGCTATGTACAGATAATTGATTTTGACTATTATCTTTTATATTTATCAATTTTACTTGGATGAAATCCTTTTTCTCATATAATAGAAATTGAATATTAAAAGAGATACCTGAATTATTATTGCTCGACTCAAAAATAACTTTTAATCCACTTCCGATAAGATTATTAATTTTCTCTGTTCGATCTTTAAAATTATAATTATATGAGGGAATTTCTAATAAATTATCTTTATTTGGATTAAAAAAATTTATAACAGAATAACAATCTTTAATATAACATATTGTAGACAGATTCTTAGTAAATTTAATTTCAAATTTTCCCCTATTCTCTCCACTTTTATAAAAATTTAAGCTGATTATACTATTAGAAATTTCAACATTAGTGTCATTCTCATTATTTATCTCAATCATAAATTATCCCTTTTCTTCCAAATTAAATTCTGGCATAATTACCAATAATAAATATTTTACATAAAAAATATCTTATTTAATCTTTAACCCTTTAATCAATAAAGTGGTTTTTATTTTTAATAATTTAATAAAGCTATCAATTTAGTCAAATTTAAATGGAGGAAATTTACTCCTCTTCTTGAATTTCTGTACTAGTATGCTTTTAAGCTCATTAAAGGGTTTTAGATTACCTGAGAAAACTGTCGATGTTATATCACTAATTTCTGGGTCTAATAATTCTTCTATTTGCTCAATTTTTTCTAAATTTCCCTCTGAAAGCATTGAAAGAAAATAATCGTTCTGATATTTTTTAAATGTTAAAAAACGATATTTTTGAAAACCTAATTTTACTGCAATCCATCTAGGTGTAGCACCAGTATTTCCTTGAGTATTAGCAGCGATAGCCTCGATTCTTGCTGTAAGCATTGATTCTTTCATTTCTTTTTCTTCAGCTGGATCCTCGAATTTACCAAATTTATCAAACTTTAGGTTCTCTTCCCCAACTAAAAGTGAAATTACTCCAATAGACATTGAAGATAATCCTAAGTAATCAATTCGAATGGAATCCTCTACATATGGAATTTCTTGATCGGTAAATATTTCTTGTAATTCAACATATTGTTGTAAAATAAATTTAGTTCTTCTTTTGAATTCCATTTCAATTTGATATTTCTCAAATTTATCTAATAGGTCGGGATCCTTACTTTGAAGTAATTCAGAGAAATTATTTGACATCTGTTCAAGGATCCATTTACCTTTCTTATCAGGAAATCTTCCATAAACAAGATATATGATGTTATTTTTTTCATAGAATTGACATTTTTCTTCTCTTTCTTTTTTTTCTGAAATAAGAAGCATTTTATGAAGTTCTCCCTCTAATATACCCGTAGCTATAAAGTCAAGGTTATTTGATAATTCTAATAAATATTTATATTTATTATTACTACAGTAGATTTCTGTTCGTTCGGTTGTTGTAATCCCCATTAATTTTACGTATTCACCTTTCTTTAATTTAATCTTTTCACTTTCTAATTCGATTGTTAAAGTTTGTTCTTTAACTCTAGCTTTTGTACCCAATTTTGAAGATAGAGTATTAGTTCTTGTCTTAAATTCTTTAGGTTCAGGTTTTTCATCCTTTTCTTTAGTTAAATCAAACAAAACTGGTAAAAATTTCTCGCACCGTGGACATAGATTGTCTTTTGGATAAGGTTTTGATATCATATATCTACAATGCGGACATTTAACCTCATTTTGTTTTTTGTTTGGAGGAAAAAAAATGTTTGAAATTTTAACCAACTCAACAGAATCAATATTAATTTAATGAGATTTTAAATATTTATTTGCAATTGTTCTAAATGCATTTAAAAATTTATTATTATCTTCTTCCGTTCCAATAGTAACTCTTATATAATTGTAGAGCCCTGGTTTACTAAAGTGGCGCACTAAGATCTTCAACTCTTTCAAGTCCCATACAAACTTTAATGTTTTGGTTTTATCTTCAAATTTCACAAATATAAAATTAGCATCTGAAGGTAACACTTTTATCCCATCATATGTATTTAGCTCTTCAGTGAGCCTTTTTCTTTCTTTTAAAATTTTCTCATTATGCTGAAAGATCTTCTTATTATGTTTAATAGATGATAAAGCGGCAATATATCCAAGATAATTTGTATTAAACGGTAATTTAACTCTATTCATTTCTTTAACAATCTCAGCATCTGCTAAGGCATATCCGATCCTTAAAGAAGCGAGGGAAAAACCTTTCGAAAAAGAACGAGACACAACTAAATTCTGTGCTTTTTTTAGTAAGGATAGACATGTTTGAGAAGAGAAATCTGCGTATGCTTCATCAACAACTACAATACCTGGAAAACTTCCACATAGCTTCAGAATTGTTGCATTTCCTATAGACTTTCCGTTTGGATCATTTGGTGAATTAATAAACATTAGTTTTCCTTTAGTCGAAAACGCATTATCAGGAATTGAAAAATCCTCATTCAGTTGAATTTCGTTAATTTTAGCATTATAAAGGGTTCCGAGTACTTTATATAAACCATAAGTTGGATAAAATATCACTATTTCATCTCCCGGGTCAATAAATACCTTAAAAATGACATCAAATATTTCATCTGAGCCATTTCCAATAAATATTGAATTTCGATTAGTAAGTGTATCCTTATCTCGTAATAAAATATTCAAAATCTCTTTTCGCAACTCAAAAGATGTTGGATCGGGATAATGTCTTAATTTTTGATTTATTGCATTCTTTATGTCATTTAAAACTTCTGGAAGGGGAGGAAATGGATTCTCATTGGTATTTAGTGTAAGCCATCCATCTTCTACAGGTTGTTCAAAAGTTTCATAAGCCGAATATTTTCTTAGATTTTCTCTTATCAATTTATTTAATTCCATTCTTGTACCCTTTTGTAAATTTATAAGATATGATTAATTCAATGAATTTCTCATGTATTTAATAATTTAAATAATTACATATTAAAATTTATTATTTTACTTTTAATTTCTCGATTTTTGATTTTTCTGGAATTTATAAATTTAAAATTCGAAAACTTAAATTTTTTTTTGTATGAAATTTTAAATTATATGAAAATTTAAATGAAATCTTTAATATAAAAAAAACTTCGAAAACTCAATTTTTAAATTTATTAACACTATTTTATTTATAATATTATAAAGTCATGATTAAATGAATGTTATAGGTGATTAAGATCGCTTCATATGCGTTAATGTTCGACGCTCGTCCTGGTGGGGAAATTGTCCCAATTAAATGGAGTAAAGACAGTTTTATACCAGATACTTCTGTAATAGTTTTAGACGAGAGCAGTGAAAATGTGTATCTTTGGCATGGTGCTCAACAGGGGTTAGTAGCTCGGAGGACTGCTCTGAGACAGGCAGAATCACTTAAAGGTCATGGATATACTGTAGGTAAAAGCATTATCGGCAGGGATATAAGGGGTATTAAAGAAATTGATGCACGAAAAGTTGGAAAAGTTCCAGAAGACACACAACTAAATGAGGAACTTCAAGAAATATTAAATCGGAAATATACTCAATTAGATAATTTTATTGTTACTTTTGAAGCAGGAGTAGTCAAACCCACTCCTGTAGTGAAAGCAGAACCAAAAGTAGAAGTAAAATCCACTCCCACTCCTTCTGTACCAAAACCAGTTGAATCTAAGCTTGCTGAGCCAAAACCAGTTGTAACAAAACTAGTTGAATCAAAACCAGCTCCTGTAATTTCAAAACCCGCCACACCAAAAACTATAGAAGCGGGTTCTGAATATGATGTAGATGAACCAATGCCATCAATTACAATAGAAAAAAAGCCAACACCAGCAATTAAAGTTTCAACAACAGATCTAATAACTGATGCGAAAATTGCATTTGTTTTTTCAGCAATATTAGAACATTATGATGACATTTGGATTTCAAAGAAACCAGATGGAAGTTTTGCGGTAGAACAGATGGACGGCCCAATTTGCCAATTTTCTATTAAGGGCTCAAAATTGAATTTTACAGTAAATAGCTTTTCAGGAGTAAATCCAGGAGTGAAAACTGCGATTCAGAAAAAATTTATTGAACTCTCGAAAATTATAGCATAAATTATAATTTTTATTATATTCTTTTTTATTATATTAAGATTTTTGGAAGAGTCATTCATCTTAATTTCATAAAAATTCTAATGATAAATTATGAAATTCAAAATATTATCACAGCTTTTTTTAGAGCTTGAAGGAACTACAAAAAGACTTGAAATGATTGAGTATTTATCAAAATTTTTCAAGGGGATAAAGGAGAGTAAAGATTATGAGGATTTAGATAAAATAATTTACCTTTTACAAGGTCAATTAGCACCAAACATTAAACAATTCCCCAAAATGGGAATTGCTGAAAAAATGATAATCGAAGCACTGTCCATACACTCTGGAGTAGATGTAAAAAGAATAAAAGAAGTTCTAGTGAAAAAAGGGGATATCGGAGCGGCTGCGGAATTGATATTGTCAAAAAAAAAGAAACAGAAATCATTGTTTGACTACAATGAAAATGACGAGCGATTAGGAACTTCCTTAGAAATTTCTGAATTATATTCTGAATTAAAAAAAATTGCATTATCTGAAGGAACTGGCTCACACGATACGAAGCTTGGGATATTGAGAGGATTAATGAGAAGATCTTCTCCATTAGAAACGAAATACCTATTAAGAATTATTACATCAACCTTAAGAGTAGGAGTTCAATCACCTACTATAATAGAAGGGCTAGCACTTGCTTTTACTGGTTTAAAAGAAAATAAAGATTTTATTGAAAGAGCATATACATTATATCCAGATCTCGGCGAGATTGCAAAAATATTAGCAGAAAAAGATTTAGAAGATGTAAAAAAGATTGGTATTGAATACGGAACACCTATTTTAAGTATGCTTGCTTCACGAGAAGTATATACTAATTTCATTAGTAGATTGGGTTCTCCATTTATTTCTGAATACAAATTAGATGGCGAACGGCTCCAAATTCATAAGATTGGTAACAATGTAATCCTTTTTTCAAGGCGCCTATTAGATATCTCCGATCAATATCCCGATGTTTGTCAGATTATTCGAGAAAATATTAAAACTGAAAATGTTATATTTGAAGGTGAAGTTGTTGCAATGGATCCATTCTATGAGAAAATGCTTCCTTTTCAAGTTCTAAGTCAGAGGAGACGAAAATATGATGTTGAAAACATTGCAAAAGAAGTTCCCGTATGTCTATTTGTATTCGATCTCTTAAAATTTGGTAATGATTCATATGTTGATAAACCACTTCCAGAAAGGAGGAAAAAACTTGAAGAGATTGTTGAAGAGAGAGATGAATTAAAATTAGTAAAATCTGTATTAATAAATTCGATTGACGAATTACTTGAATTCTTTAATAAAGCTAGAACTGAAGGAACAGAAGGAATAATGGCAAAATCAATTAAGGATGACTCTATTTATCAAGCCGGGAATCGTGGTTATAATTGGCTTAAATTAAAAAGTTTGGAGGGAGGAAAACTAAAAGATACTATTGACGTAGTTCTAGTTGGTGCTTTTTATGGAAAAGGTC
This sequence comes from Promethearchaeota archaeon, assembly GCA_048941185.1. Taxonomy (GTDB): domain Archaea; phylum Asgardarchaeota; class Lokiarchaeia; order Sigyniarchaeales; family SOKP01; genus Loki-b32. The sequence continues at coordinate 28,395 of JBHLNW010000028.1, read as the reverse complement.
GAAGAACAGGAGTATATGGAACATATATAGGGGCGGTTTATGACCCTGAAAATGATAATTTTATAGCTTTTACTCGCTTTTTTTCAGGGTTGACTGATGAATTATCTGAATCTTTAACAAAAGACATGGAAAAACATATTGTAGAAAAAAAACCAAAAAATGTCATTTGTGAAGATAAACCTGATATATGGCTAAAACCTGAGGTAGTAATGGAAATAACAGGAGATGAAATAACTATTAGTGATAAATTTGCTAAACTCGGATATTCTATGAGATTTCCTGTTTTTCTAAGGTTACGTCCTGAGAAAGGTCCAAAAGATATAACGACCACAGAAGAGATTAAAGAACTCTATGAAACGCAATAATAGAAAAATTATTTGTAAATTTTTAATCCTTTATCTTGTAAAATTTTAAGAAACTCTGGAATTTTCCTAATATAATTATTGAAGTTTAAATTAAGAATTTTTAATGAAGAGAGATTACCGATTGTTTTTGGAAGAGATTTTAAATTATTTCCCCACAAATTTAACTCTTCTAATAAAGAAAGAGAATCTATCCATTCTGGAAGCATTGTGAGGTCATTCCAGCTCAAGTCTAACTTTTTAAGAGAATTCAAATCTTTGAATGATTCAGGTAAGTTTGTTAACTTATTATTTCTTAGAATTAATGTTTCTAATGAATTTAGTTCTCCAATTTCATTGGGAAGATTTTTGATGTTATTATCATAAAGATCTAACACTTTAAGTGAACTTAATTTATTTAAAAGATACAAATCGATAGTAAGATTATTACCTCCTAAACCCAAAACCCTTAAAGATTTAAGATTAGTAATTGAATCAGGAAGATATTCTAAATTATTTAATCCTAATTCTAATTCAATTAAAGAATTAAATCCATTCAGAAATTGCGGAAAATCTTTTAATTTATTTCCATGTAAATCCAAAATTTCTAATGAATTCAAACTCGAGATTTCATTAGGAAGAGATTTAATACTATTATGTCGTAGGTCTAGGATTTTTAATTCTTTTAATTTTCCAATAGTGCTTGGAATTTCATTAATTTTATTGTATTTCAAATATAAGTATTCTAATGAATTTAGAGACCCAAAAGATTCTGGCAAACTTCTGAGATTATTATTGCTTAGATCTAAATAATTTAAAGATTTAAGTTCACCAATCTTTTTGGGTAATTTCGCGATTCTATTAATTTTTAAATCTAGTTTCTTTATATATTTAAAAGTTGTAATGTATTCTGGTAATTTTCTTAAAATTTTCCATCCAAATACATTAGTACTGATTCCTGATAAGTCTATGGAAGATACTAATCCTTCATCCAAGGAATAATTAATATCTTTGAATTCATTTGTAAAATGCTTAATAAGCATAAAGTTATTTAGGATTTCTGAAAGCCGCTCATTCGTTAAATCATATATTTTCCCTGTATTAAATGCATTATGTAGACTTTCATTAAATTCATATATATCAAAATTTTTTATTTTATCAATTAAAAATAATTTAGATTTATCATTATTTATTAAACCTAAAGTGGAGACAATAGAAATTAGACAATTAATTGAGTTTTCATGCTGGAATGCCCATTTCATTGGTTTTAAGGCTTTTTCAATGAAATTCTGTCTGATAGCTTTTATTGCAGTATTTCTGACTTCTTCATGAGAATCAGATATTAAAATATTTTCAAGTAGATTAAAAATTTGTGAATCTTTTGAACCAATTTTTACTAATATTTCAATACTCTCAATTCTTAAATTCGGATCATCGAAATTGTTAATTAAGGCAAATAATTGATTTATAACCGATTGTTTTTCCAAATTTCCATCTTTAAATTCTTTATAAATTAATCTGGGAGAGAGTTTCATAAAAATTTTAAAATAATTTTATAATACAATCTTATTATAAATGTACAAATTTAATTATGAATTTAAATTAATCCAGCAACATCAATAATTTCATTAGCAATTTCTTTTGGTTTAATTTCCTCAATAAAATGTCCTGAATCTTTGAAAATTTTGACATAACCTTTGAGTTGAGGTAAATGTGTTATCCATTGTTCAATTACTTCAGATTTTGCTGAAGGGTCCCAGTTGCCACAGATTGCTCTAACACCTATATTTTTCCCATTCAAACCCCAAAGGCTGCTTATATTATCCTGAATAAAGGTGTAAAAAGGGGACGTATCACGTTTTCCAAGTTGAGGTTCAATATAAGTGTTTCCATAACCCCACACAGGTGTTTGGAGCACTAATCGTTTTGAACTTAATGCATTTGATTTGATTTTAAACTGTCTTCTAAATACTTTTTGGGCTAATCTTTCATTTCTCTTGAAAATCCCTAATTCTTTTGCTAAAATCGAAAAAATCATCTTAATAAATAAGATTATAGGGGCCGTAGGCTTAGCAAAAATCGAAAAAGCCGCAAATGAGCCCCATAGTCGGTTGGGGATAATTTTTGGACCTCTTGACCAATACAACCATGAACTTGGAAAATTTTGATAAGTAATTCCATTAGGAGGCATAGGAAAAACAGTACTATTTAAAACTATAAGATTTTTCAATCTTTTAGGTTCTTTTAAGAATGCTCCGATGCCAATTGGTCCTCCCCAATCATGAATAATAAGAGTCACATTATTTAAATCTAGGAATTTTATGAGCTGATATAGGTTATCAGCATGATCCATGCATACCATTTCATATGTTGCTTGATCTGATAGACCAAAGCCAATATGATCCACAGCAACTATCCTGTATGGTTTTTTTGCATAGTCGAAAATATGGTTAATAATTTTCCTATATGTATACGAATTCTCCGGATTTCCATGGATAAATAATATTACTTTATTGGGACTATTATTTCCATGCTTACTATCTCTAAAAAACATCTTTTTATTAGCATCTAAACCTTCTGAAAGTTCGAACCAAAACCCACATCCCTCTGGGAAATAATCTAAGGGAATTTTTTTTATAGGAGTATTTCCTGGAATTTGGGTTATTCTTGGTTTTGAGTTCATTTGAAATCAGATATAAAAATTATAATTTTAAAAAAATTAAAAAGCTGAAGCTATAGTCTGTTTTTTTAATCCTTTTATGATATGTTTATCCAATCCACTATTACTCTTACTAGATTTTAATTTAGATAAAAAGCTCAAAAAAGCAGACCGTTGTTTAAATTTAAATTGATTCCAACGTAAATCAAATGGTTTATTTGATAATAGTTGAGTTTTATATGGAATATCTCCTTCACTTAATTTCTCATTTTTAAGATAAAGATATCGTTTTGCAGGTTCCTGTTTAGGATATCTATTAATTGGATCCAAGAAATTTCTTATTTTTAACTTCTTTGCACGTTTTTCCAGATTACGAGATAAGACATTTTGGATTGCAGAGGGTTCACCGATCAAATCTCTATATTTTTGATCAATTTTACGTACTCTTCTCCTCACCACTCCATTAGGAGCAAAGCGATCCATCGCACCACATACACTTTGTAATACAGCAGCTTGCTGTTTAAAGAATTTAGATTTGTGATCTCGCATAATTGGATTATCTGAGTTTAAACAAAATTCATACCCTCTGAGCATAATGTCGAGTTTCCTAAGAATTGATGGCCCCCACGTTTTATAAATTAAATCATAACCATATTCGGTTAAATTTAGAGTTTCATGGATTTCAAGCGCTACATTTTCTTGAGAGCCGCTCCAAAAATGCACATCTTCCCAAGGAACATCTCTTATACGCCCATTTTTTTTCATTTTGTTATACAATGCTGTACCTGGGAAGGGAGATAATCGAGTTAATTGTTCATATGTAGGATAACATGCTACAAAATAATTAAGGTCTTCATGTATATTGGAATGATCATGAAAATCCCATCCACATATCCAAGCTCCTATTGTACGAATTCCCCTATTATGAAGCATATTAAAAACTTCTCGAGCATCTGCTTCTTTTACTTTAGTATACCCATGTTCTCCAGCGAATTTAGATTCAACTCCTATAAAAATAGCTCCAATTCCGATTTCAGCAATAGCATCCCATCCATATTTATCTGCAAAGTTCCAAATATGATCTACTGAACCAAATGCGAACCAATCAAGTGATTCTACAACTTTTGGATTGCTTTCCCAATATTGTTTAGTTTTTATTAAATACTCAGGATAACGAAAATGATCTTCTTCTATTACGAATATTTGGCTTATATCTGGAAAATATTTATGATATAGATGCATGTGGTTTACCAGTTCTTCAGGAGAGAGCATTTGTATTCGTTTATAACCAAACATTTCGGTAGTAGAACAAAAATCACAAGCGCCAGGGCATCCCAAACCGGATACTAGGAAGCCAATAGTACCTCTCGGATATTTATCAATGAACCAAAGAGACCCTCCACATTTAGGCATAAGTTTTTGCTCAATTGGACGATTAGTGTTTTCGCCAAGTAATTCACGAAGAAATTTCACACCCTCTCCTTTTACTGCATAATCCACGTATTTTTTTTGAGTATTTTCATCATATTTTGCTTTAAATGCTTGTGCTCCGTATGAACCTAATAGAATTGTTGTATCTGGTGAGCTTTGCCGGATATATTCACACATTTTTAATACATTATCCAGATGCACTGGGAAGCAACTAATTCCTATATAATCATAACCCTTATCAACTTCCTTTGTAAAATGTTTCCATCTAGGGTATTCAAGTAAAGTAGATGGAGTATTAATGTTCTGTGCTAAAATGTGGTTTCCGAAACAATGTGTGTGTGAAATAATTGTGAAAATATCATCACCATGAGTAAAACGTTGTCCAGTAGCATCAGTTAAAGAATCATTGGCAGGAAGTGTTGGATATGGATAGGTAGGAGTAGTTAATAAAATACGCTTATCGCTCATTTTAAAACTAATGAAAGTGTTATTGAATTAATTTATAATTGGGTTAAAACATATATATAAATAACTCTTTAACATTTCTTTAATTTCTCAATTAAATTTGTTTAAAGCTAGTTCGCTAATTTTTGCTTTTGTTGGATTTCCATTAAATTTATCCCATCCACGTTCTTCATAGTAATCATCAAGTAATTTATTCGCAATTTCTGATGTAATTTTTGTTTTTCCAAAAAAATCTAATAATTTAAAATAATTATTACCAAACTTTAAAGGCTTGAACAAATCTTCAGGAAAATTGTCATCTTTCCGAGAAAAGTCTTCTTTTACATTCATTAATTTTAATAAGTTCCATGTTCTCTCTGCTGCAATCCGTAAATCTTCAACATTTATGCTAAATCCTGTTATAGCATTATAAAATTCAGTTACAGATGATAATCCATAGAAACGGTTTATTTGAGCTCTTGCACAGAGTCCTAAGGATGTTAGAACAGTATACCAATCTTCAGCATAGCGAGTTAATCGTCCTACATTAATTACCATTTCTGGGACTGGTGGATCAAAAATTCTGTTAAAAGCATTTGATGGTATACCCATTCGATTGAAATGAGATTTAAATTTAATTATAGAAGATGTTGCGCCGATATAAGTAGGAGAGCCTCCAGAAGCCACATGAGAACCTTTAGGGTTAACAATTTGTTCAAATTCCATTGTACCAAGACGAAATAATCGGGGATCAAAAACAATATCGAGTCCTTTCACATGCAGTAGTTTTTCACTATTTAATTGATAATTTTTAATTACTTCATGAACCCCATTTGCTAGTATATCTCCAAATCCCTTTCTGTTTGCAATCATTTCAATAAATTGGAGCAAGGTCTTTATATCTGTATTCCACTCAATTCCAGAGTTATTTTTAGTTAAAATTCCTTTTTCACTTAGCTTGTTGCAATAATTAAAAAGAAATACCACCATCATATAGTCTAATCCATAGCGATTACACATCTCATGGGCTAAAATAGTTTCGTGATTATAATTTAAACCTTCAAGGTCCGCATACATTAAGAATGGATTGATAATTGATGTAGCATAATGTAACAATCCCTCTGAATTACCTTCTTTTAGCTCCAAAATATCTTTATCACCTATAGGACATGATGGGCAAGCAATACGTCTCTTTTTTAGATTTTTAAGATAAATTTGTTCACTACATTGCCTTGCCTTTTTACTTTGTCCTGTAACTTTAAAGAGCATTCCAACAGGGAGAGATCTTAACATACCTATTTTGTGCCAGGAGGTTATATGAGGATAATTTTTGATACGGTTGAACAAATGATTATAGAGATTATTAAATCTTTTTGGATCAGATATACAAATACCTTTTGACCCTTTAGCGATAATTGCTTTCAAGTTTTTTGATCCCATAACTGCTCCTAATCCACCACGTCCTAATGTTGAGATTTTATCGATTAGAGCTAATGAGTTAAATACAAGGTTTTCCCCTGCTTGTCCTATTATTATAGTTCCACACGATTCATATTTCCTTTTTAGTATTTTATGTGTTTCTATAATATTTTTGCCCCATAACTCTCTAGCTTTACAAATATCGATATGGTCATCTAATATGAGTATATAACTAGGTTCAATAGCTTTTCCAGAGATAATTATATGGTCATACCCTGCATTTTTTAGGTTAAATCCAAAACTCATACTCCCACAAGAATGAGCTATTGCTCCTGTTGCAGGGAATTTAGTTGTAGCTACCAAACGCGAAGATCCTGGAGTAATTGTACCTACAAAAGGTCCAACTCCAATTATTATGTAATTATCTGGTGAAAATGGATTCATTCTGGGTTTAATTAAATCAGCTGCAAGTTTGGTATTAATTCCAATCCCACCAATGAATTGGTTTACATCAATGATATCTAATTTAGACAAAAATATACTATTATTAGATAAATCCACATTGATTAAATTACCCGTATATCCTTTCCAATCTGTCATTTGATACTCTCCTCTATTATTAATGCGCCATAAAGACAATGACTAGCACATTGGCCGCAATTAGTACAAGTATCTAAGAAAGTAATTTTAGGGGTTAAACAATATCTATCTTCAATCTCTATATTTGCTCTTGAAGGATCGAATACCTTATAATGAGTGTATGAGCACCACAATTTGCATATTATACAACCAGTACATTTTTCTTTATAAATCTTTATTTCAATATTGTTTTTCCTCGTCATTTTATTCGACTCTTTTTTACTAATAATAATTAAAACTTAATAGTCAGATCTAATTTTCTTTCGAGTTCTTTTAAAAACGAAGGTAAGTATTCAAATTTATTGAAACTCAAGTCTAAGATTTTCAGATTAGACAGTCCATTTATAGATTTGGGGAGTGATGTAAGTCTATTACCCCATAGATTTAATTCTTCTAGTGAAGAAAGTTTACCAATCCATTCTGGAAGATAAGAAAAAAAATTCCAGCTTAAATTGAGTTTTTTAAGGTTTTTTAAGTTTTTTAATGATTCTGGTATTTGAGATAATTTATTATTTCTCAAAATTAATATTTCTAATGAAGTAAGTTTACCTATTGAGTTAGACAGCTTGCTTATTTTGTTATCATATAAATCTAATACTTTTAATGATCGAAATAAAGAAATCCATCTAGGAATCTTCTTCAGTTTATTTCCACTTATACCTAATCTCTCTAATGAAGTAAGTGATTTTATATTTGATGGGATTTCTAAAAAATTATTCCATCCTAATTCTAATTCTATAATCGAATTATTAAGTAGAAAATTTATTGAATTTAACTTGTTTCCATGTAGATTTAAACTCTTAAGGTTCTTAAGTGATTTTATTGATTTGGGAATATGTGTAAACATATTATTTCTTAAGTTTAAAGTTTGAAGTGAAAGTAATTTATTTATAGAATTAGGAAGATCTCTTAATCTATTAGACTTTAGATTTAAAAACTTTAATGATTTTAACTTACTGATTGAATCTGGAATGTTAATTAGCTTATTATAACTCAAATCTAATGATATAATTGATTTTGCTTCATTTGAAATTTCTGATAGTTTTATTAGATTATTAAATCTTAAGTCAAGTTCTTCTAAGTATTTTAAAGAATAGATTAAATCTAAGAAATTTGATATGATAATTCCTTGTGGATCAACATTAGTTAAATCTAATTTTGTGATATAACCCAATTTATTGAATTCATATTTTACAAATCCGAATTTAGTTTTCAGTGTTTTGATAAAGTAATAATTTATCAAAACATCTGCAAGAACTTGTATATTAAAACTTTCGATTTTTTTGTTTCTGAATACATCTTTTAAATTAAATTGGTTTTCTTGTAAATAATAATAATTCAATTTTTCTACTAAAATTGATTTAGATTTTATATTATTAATTTTGGATAATGTTGAGATTATTATAATAAGACAACTTAATTTTTTCTCGTGTTCAAGTGCCCATTTCATTGGTTTTAATGCTTTCTCTATAAAGAAATTTTGTATTAAAGATGCTGCTTTTTTTCTTATAATTTCACTCGAATCCGAGATTAAAAGATTCTCTAAAAGTGTAAATATTTTGTCATTCTTAGCTTGAATTTTTTCTAAGATTTTAATACTTTCTAATCTAATGTAAACATCATCAGTATTTTCAATTAGAGTAATTAATAGTTCTAGAGCTGATGTATAATCTAATTCTTTACTCTTTAAATCTTGATAAATTGAATTTGGAGTTAAGGGCATAAATTATATTTTTATAAAAAAGATTTATTCTTAAAGTCTTTCAATTACCATACCACCTAATCTAATAGGGCCCCCAGTAGCGTTATAAATCTTTTCTGCCTTTCTTAATTTGGATTCACTATGTGAATAAATTCTAAATACTAGTTCTCCCTCTTTTATTTTGGCTCCCTGTTTTTTAATAATTTCGATACCAGAAGTCTTAGAGCTTGGACATCCAGCTGTCTTTGCTATTTGATTGATTATTGAGTTATTTACTTCTACTATATATCCTTCTTTAGAACTAAAAAATTCCTTGATATGAGGCCCTAATTTAATATCTTCAGATGTAATATCTGGATCTCCACCTTGAGCTCCAATTATTTTTTTCATCTTTTCATAAGCCTTTCCGGATTCTAAGATATCCTTTGCCATAACTTGGCCCATACCTTTTTGAGCTCTCCCGCTCATTTCTAGAAGCATACCCGCTAAGTCGGTAGACTTTTCTATTAAAGAATTAGGTCCAATAGAATAATCCCGTAACAACATAAGTGCCTCTTTTGCTTCTAACGCAGGTCCTACAGCATGTCCTATAGGTTGATGAGCTAATGTGAGAGCACATTCTGCTTCAATCCCGACATTTGCAGCGATTTCTTTAAATAAATATGCAAATTGCTTTCCTTTAACAGTCGTCGGAAATTTTGTTCCTTCACCTACAGGTATATCAAGCACTAACTTTTTAACACCAAGTGAAAGCTTTTTGGTAAGAATAGAAGGTATCATAAGGCCAACTGGATCCATATGTAATGGACGTTCAATCTCTATTAAAATATTGTCAGCAGGTGCTGTTTCAAGGGCTCCTCCCCAAATTATACAAGCATTTTCTTCTGCTACGATTTTTTTTAACTCTTCGGGAGTAAAAGCAACAGGAGCTAATACTTCCATTGAGTCTGCAGTACCTGAGGGTGAAGTAATAGCTCGGGTTGAGGATTTTGGAATAGTTAAGCCCGCTGCAGCAACAATAGGTACAATAATTAGAGATACCTTATTCCCTGGTACTCCACCTGTACTGTGCTTATCATATACATCCATCCCAAAATAAAAAATTTCTCCGCTCCTAGTTTCTGATAAAGCTAAAGCAGTCATCTCTTCATTATCCATTCCGTTAATAGACACTCCTGTTATGAATGCAGCTAAATCTATTCGAGAAAGAGAACCAGATACTGCATCTGAGATAATTCCATTTATTTCTTCGCTAGATAATTTTTGACCTTTTATTTTTTTTTGTATATATTTAAAAGAGTCAGGTGGATCAGCAGGTTTGACTGAAACTATTGTCTGATTTTTTAGTTCTTTTTTTTCTCTTAAGAGATTACGAAATACTCCAATTTCACCGGGTTCAACAATAGTACCTAAATAATCAATTTGTATTATTGCAACCCAATATTTCTCTTCAATTGATTTTGACTTTATATTCTTAACAAAGACACGTTCCCCCGCCTTTTGTCCTAGTTCATGGGCATCGCTGATATTAAGAACAATATCTTTAGCATTTCCAGTTTCAAAATTGATTTGTTTGACTTTTAATTTCATTAAATTTTCTCTTTTTATATTTTAAGATAGAGATATATAAAACAAATAAAATTTATAATTTTATTGAAAGCGGGAACTCTTTAATTTCTCCTATTTGATTTTGATCGGGATCTTTAAAGGTTGTTTTTATCTTTATAGAATAATCTCCTGCTTCTATTGGTTTAAGATTAATTTCCCATTTCATATTTTCATTTTTTCTAAGTGAATATATTTGTTTTTTTAATGTACCTCTCATAACTTTAAGGTTTTCAGGAAATTCTATTTCTATGTTAAGATCTAAGGCTTCACCCTCACTTTTATTTTCAATTAGGATTTCTAAAGGGAAAGATTGGCCAATTAAAGGAGGTCTCAAATTTTTTATAGAAATTTCTAATGTAGGTGGGGGAGATATTAGAGTTGGATACAATAGTTCAGAGAATTCATAGAAGAATTTCAATTTTCCATTTAATTCTGAAGTTAATAAGATTGGGCCAATTGAAGGATTTTCCATTTGAAAATGCGGTTTTATTAATAGATTTATTTGATATGCCTGCCCCGGTGTCATAGTTATAGGTAATTCTGGTTTCTTATGAAATGTAAAATTATCAGTAAGTTGGATCCCAATTTTCATTATTTTTAGTTCATCTACCTTATAATTATAAAAAGAGTTTTCAGAAATATCTAAAAGAGGTTTTGTATCGATATCTAATGTGAGATTTATAACATCGTTAGTTGTATACAATTTTTTATCCAAACTCAATTTTGTGGCTAATGAAACAATTGTTTTAGCTATTACTAAAGCAGATTTTGCAAGGTTTACTTCACCTTCATAAAGTTTTGAATTTGCAAAATCATTTTGGATTTTTTTAACATATTTAACATTTTTATCTTTTGTAGCTACAGTTAAATCCTTAACTAACCTTATTAAAGCACTTTCTTTAAAGTAACTATCCTCAACCTCGCTTCTAATTTTTTTAATAATATTTAATCCTTCTTCTTGCTTTCCATTAACAAATAAACATAAAAAAGATAAACTTGAAAATAATACGCTAAAATGATTTTTATCTGAAGGGTTACGTAAATTAGGGATATAATTGAGAGATTCTTTAAAGAATTGATAAGCTTCAGAAAAATTATTATCGAGAAGAGATATATTTCCAGCATTTCTTAAAAACTCTAAACCACTTAAATATTTATCTTCATTTAATGCACTCCTAGCAGCATTAAAAAAACACTCTTTAGCAATTTCATAATTCCCTAACTTTAAGAAGTTAGTTCCAGCAGTGTTAAATAATTTCGCAGCTCGCTTATATTGTAATGCTTTATAGAGTTGTTCTGCCTTATCTAATTTTTTTTTAGGATCTTTTGCCATATAAAACTCACTTTAATAAAATCATTAATAAATAAGAAAATAATTTTTAAAATAAAAAGTTAAAAGTAAGAATGATAATATTTATACAAATTTAAAAATATAATTTCCGAAACCTTCACAAGGCTAGTCCCAATTCAACTAAAATTTATTTGAAAAGATCATTCTATTCGGTTTTCTTCTTTTTAGATTCCTTCTCTTCTTTATTAGAAGTATTTGAATCTTTTAAAGGATTGCTACCTAAGTTTTTAATTGTCTCTGAAATGCGAGTTGCTTCGGTTTGGAAACGCTGACCTTCAGCAGCACTACAATGAAACATTTGAATCCTTTCTGGTGAAATACCTACTGTTTTTAAAATTTCTTTTGCATAACCAACATTCCTTTCAGCAACTAGATTACCTGTTTCATAATCACATTCACCTTGATATCAAGCTCCAATGACAACTCCATCAGCACCTTTACCTATAGCTCGCATCATTAAAGAGGGTGTTACTCTTCCTGAACAATTAATCCTTACAGGTCTTAGTGTAGCAGGATATTGAGCTCTAATAGTTCCCGCCATATCCCCTGCTCCATATCCTCATTTCCAACAAAGAAATGCTAGAATTTTTATATCTCCATTTGATAAGTCACTCATATAATTCACCTCTCTATATTTCCTCCAAAATTGCATCAATTTGTTTTTCATATTGTGGTTCTCTATAATATCTTAGAGTTATTGCCTCTGAAGGACAATTTGCTAAACAAGTTCCACAGCCTCTACATAATATCTCATTCACTTCTGCTCCGTCATCTGTCAGGTTTATAGCGTCATAAGGACAATTTAACTCACATAAACCACATTTTGCACATCGTTCTTTATTAACAGCTGCTCTTATCAGCAAAATACGGTACTTATCTTTACCCATAAGTCTGGCAAGTGAAGACGCTGCAGCTCTACCTTGTGCTATTGACTCCACAATTGATTTTGGACCTTGACTAACTCCTGCAAGCACTATTCCCGGTATTTTTGTATCTATAGGATTTAACCTAGCATGAAATTCTTTAAAGAATTTATCTTGACTAGTCTCTAGTTTCAACATTTTTTGAATTTTATCAATGTTTTTAGCAGGAACCATCGAAGCTGAAAGTACGACTAAATCAAATTCTATTTCTTTTAGACCACTAGAACCTAAAGTATTTTGCATTATTATTTTTAGATTATGTGTTTCTGGATCTTCCTTTATCCTACTAATATTAGTTCTTATATATTTGATACCTTCTTTTCTTGAGAGTGTGAAATATTCTTCATAATCTTTTCCAGCAGCTCGCATATCCATATAAGCAACTGAAATATCTGCTTCTGGATAATGTTGTTTAATTAATTTACTATTCTTTATAGAAATCATACAACACACTCCAGAACTACAATAAGTATTCATGTTCAAATCTCTTGAACCAACACATTGAATGAATAATATTCTCTTTGGTTCTTTTCCATCTGAAGGTCTTAATAAATGTCCTATTGTAGGTCCATTTGGAGCTAACATTCTTTCAAGTTTCAATTGAGTTATTACGTTAGGATATTGATTATAACCCAAATATGCAGTTGGTGGTTCAAATTCATCCCAACCAGTTGCAACTATAATCGAACCCACATCTATCTCAACGATTTCGTCTTCTTGATCAAAATCTATCGCATCTACTTCGCATGCACCTTTACACAATTCACATTTTATACATCGATCCATATCAATTTGAGCTAAAGAGGGAACAGCTTGAGCAAATGCTATGTAAATAGCTCTTCTTGAGTCCATCCCTTCATTGAATTCATTGTATCCAAAGGCGGGACACACTTCGAAACATGCTCCACATCCATTACAATCATTGTTTACATAACGAGCTCTTTTTCTTATTTTTACAGTGAAATTTCCAACAAAACCAGATACGTCTTCTACTTCACTATACGTGTATAAATTCAATCCAGGAGTTCTTGCTGCCTGTAACATCACAGGCCCGAGAATTCATATACTGCAATCATCTGTTGGAAATGTACGATCTAGTTTAGCCATTTTACCTCCGATTGTGGGACTTTTCTCTACTAGATGTACTTCAAATCCTTCTTCAGCTAGATCAATTCCAGCCGATAATCCCGCAACTCCGCCTCCAATTATTAGAGCCTTCTTTGTTATATCAACTTCTTTTACTAAGATTTTTTCTAAAACAGAAGCTCTTGCAACTGATGATCGAATAATATCTTCGGCTACTTTTTGAGCACCTACTTTATCCTTTTTATGTACAAAACTAGAATGTTCGCGGATATTGGCAAATTCTAAATAAGAAGCATCAATACCCATTGCTTCTAACACACTTTTGAAAACAGGTTCGTGAGTTTTAGGTGTACATGACCCGACCACTAATCTATTTGCATTACTCTCAATCATCTTTTCTTTTATATATTCCGCGCCAGGTTCGGTTCAAAGACTTATGTAGTCTAATGCTTCTACAACATTTGGAAGGGTTTTTGAGAATTCTACTAATGCTTTAGTATCAATAACTTCAGCGATATTTAATCCTCATTGGCATATGAACACTGCAATCCTAGGTGTTTCTTCATCATAATGAACTGTATCGTTTTTAGTTTCTACCATTGCATATTACCTTTCTATTTTTACTTGGTGTTTTCCTCCAATTATTTGTTTATTTCATTATCAATGTAATTACAAATGATATAATCTAATTAAATAAATTTAAATCAAAAATGTTTCTTATATCTTTTATAATATTATTAGTTAAAAATCATTTTAATAATAATTTGGACTTTTAAAATCTCAAAAGATTTTCCTCTTTATGGTGAAATGTATGCTTTTTCAAATCCCTTCAATGGAAGAATTGATACCCATTATCATTGCTGTTTGTTTACTTATCGGAGATATTTTTATTTTAAAGCTTGGTTTAGCAATAACAAAAGCTCAAGAAAAAACAGATTTTAAATGGGTTGCAGGCAGTTTTGGTATTCAATTTGGGTTAATTTTCTTTATCAGTACTCCAATGATTTTGGGTGGTTGGACAGGACAATTAGCTGAGGGACCACCAATTTTTCTGATAATAATTACTGTGATTTTCTGTGCATTTATAGATTTAAATGTTATAAATATCCTTCATAAAATTGGAATGAAAAGATCTTTTGTTGTTGTGATATTAATCATAGGCCCTGTTACTTATGCAATGTACCTTTTAGGTTCAAACCTTGGTGCACTGGTTGCATGAAATTAGGTAATTTTACTAGATTCCAATCTCTGCATTGATACTTTTATTCATATAAATAATTTCATTTCTAGCTGCTTTCCCAAATTTCTCTGGAGGAAAAGCATTATTTTTATTATAAGCAAAAATTATTCCCCTAGAAGAGTTTACAAGACCTCCTAAACCATCATTATAGAACCCATTTTTAATATCTTTTGCTTGAGCACCCTGAACCCCAAAACCAGGAATTAAAATAAATGAATTTTTAACAACTTCACGGATGCTTTTTAACTCTTGAGAGTATGTTGCTCCCACTACAGCACCAATATTAGTGAAATTATAAAAGCTTTGGGCTGTTTTACTCCATTTATAAATTAATTCAGCCATTTGGAGATAATTCCTTTTTAAAAGTCGGTCTTTAACCTCAAACTGAGTAACTTTTTGAGAGACATTTTCTAATTTTAGACTAAATAAATCTTGAAATTCCTTACTACTTGGATTTGAAGTTTTTACTAGGATAAATACACCTTTTTCTTGATATTCTAAAAATGGTTTAACACCATCAAATCCTAAATATGCATTAATTGTACATGCATCTGCATTCAAATTTTTAAACATTGAATGAGCATATGCTTCAGATGTGCTACCAATATCATTACGCTTTGCATCTAATATTACTAATAAATCATTTTTATGTGCAAATTTGATAGTTTCTTTTAATGCATTTAAAGCCTCATATTTTTCATAAAAAGCAATTTGGGGTTTTACAACAGGAATTAAATCATATGTATTCTCAATCAAAATTTTGTTAAATTCAGTAATAACTTTGTTTGGTTCATTTAATTCTTCGATTAGATATTGAGGAATTTCTCCTTCATTATCCATTCTAGGATCAAGGCCCATTGAGACAACGGATTTTTTCTCTTTTATAATTTGAATTAAATCCTCAATAAAATTCATGATAATTTTTGTGTTTTTTAATTAATATTAGCAATACATTTAGTAATTGTTGGCAATGAATGATCCAAATTTTAGAAATTTTTGGCAATGGACTCATTTCCAATTTTACTTTTAATCTGCTTGTTATATGAATAATTTTTTAAGAATTTGAATTTGATGTTTTCTTTTCTTTAAACTCTTTACTCTCTATATCCAATTCAATAAAGGAGTTAAATGAAAATTAAATGGAAATTTTTTCCCAATCAATAATTTAAGAACAACGGGTACAACCACAAAATGCAGCTCGTAAAAAACAAAAGCAAAAATCAAAGAAATGATAAAATTCAAAGTCCAAATTTAGATCCTTAGCGAGCCACGGAACCCTCTAACACCATAGAATGAGGGTGCACTGTTATGATATACGAAAACATGGCCGTAGCGGAAGTCAGCAAAGATAGCGCCACCGAGTTTTCTAATATCAGAAGGCGTTTTCACCCAACTTGACGTTTTCATATCAAAATTTCCAAGTTTCTGCAACTCTCGATATTGTTCTTCCGTTAAAAGCTCAATGCCCATGGCAGCTGCCATATCAATAGCGTTTCCTTCTGGATGCACCCCTTTCTTTTCCCTCGCCTCCTGCCCTTCACGGTCGTAACAAATATTTCTGCGGCCTTTAGGACTTTCCGCTGAACAATCATAAAAAATGTATTCCCCCGTCTTTTTATCATGACCAATAACATCTGGTTCACCGCCAGTTCTTTCCATTTCATTGAGCGACCATAGTTTTTTAGTATTAGCTACCAGCTTTGCTTGTAATTTAGCCCATTCAAGGGATTTATGGCGGTTCATGTTTTTCTCAAAACGAGCTTTCAATACTCTGAGTAATTCTTCACGTTGTTCTGGTGATAAATCTTTATTAATCAAATTCATCGTTTCCTAATTCATCTATGATATTGTAAATCTCATCAATTAAATCATCCAAATTAACCATTTGTTGTTCTTGAGAAATCATATTCCTAATAGTTACCTTTTTTTCCGAAAGTTCTTCAGGTCCTACAATTAAAACTATAGTAATTCCTAATTCATTAGCTCTACTTATTTGATTTTTTAAATTCTTAAATCTATAATCTATCATGCATGGAAAATCTTCGTCCCGAATAATTCTCGCAACTTCAAAAGCATACGTTGAGAGTTCTTCGCTTACTGAGGCAATATATATAGTGTCACTGTAATCTCTCTCTTTAATTTCTTCTGGAATTAAATTATATGTCTTTAAGAATAAAGAAAGAGTGTAAACTCCCATCCCAAATCCCGTACCCGTTATTTTTTCATCTGAAAATATTGATAATAAATCGTCATATCGCCCTCCACCAAAAATGCTTCTAATATTTTCTTTGCCGGTATCAAATACTTCATAGATAATTCCTGTATAATAATCAAGACCTCTCACGGTACCGGAAGAGAATGTACAATAATTAGAAATATTCACTTCTTTTATGAGTTTTTCAAAATTAGTTATCTCAATATAGCCTTCGGAATTATAGAACTCTTCTGGAATATTGTCAAACTTATTTAATAGTTCATTAAAATTTTTAACATCTTTTAATTTATATATTCCTTGAATGATAAACTCATCTTGAAAAGTATCAATTACATATTTTTCAAATTCTTCTTCTTCCATTTTGTCTGATTTATCTAATACTTTGTAAACAATTGGTAGTTGATCTTCATCCATTCTAAGGATAAGCCTACAGACTGAATCCATGAATCGTCGACTATTATAATAAATCTGAAATTGGCGAGAAGTAGCTCCAAATTCAGTAAATATATCTACAATTATATTAAATATCTCAAGATCAGCATAAAGGCTCTCTTCACCTAAAATATCCACGTTAGGTTGTTTAAATGCTCTTCGGCGACCTCTTTGTGGCCGTTCGTATCTAAAACATGTTGGAACAGAAAACCATCTGATGGGTTTTTTTAATTCTTGACTTTTTGCAGCGACCATTCGAGCTAAAGAAGGCGTCAATTCTGGGATTAATATAAGTCTTTCTCCTTCTTTTTTTTCTACAATGAATGATTGCTCATTAACTAAATCATCAGATGATTTAGCAGCAAAAATTTCAATAGGTTCTAATTGTGGAGTCTCATATTCTTCGTAACAATATCTCTCTACTACATCTCTTATAGTTTCAATTATCCAATTAATTTCACGTAAATCTGGAGGATAATAATCATCCATTCCTCTAATAGGCTCCTTAGAAAACTTCTTTGACACAATATCACTTGATACAGTTTATTTTGAATTAAAGTTAAAAAAGAATATTATCAAATATTTTTTTCGATTTAACAATAAGGTTTTTCTAATTTATCATATGTAAATATTTATTATTTTAATTGAATTTTAATTGTGAATTAACCTATTTTTTAGAGAGATTTAAATGTCAATAGAAGAACTCTATGAAAATATATCAACAGCTATTGTAAATTTGGATGAAGAAAAAGCTATTGAATATGCAAATAAAGCAATAAAGGAAAATATGCGATTGGTTGATGTAATTGAAAAAGGATTTGCTGCAGGAATTCGGAAAGTTGGAGAATTATGGGAAGAAGGTGAATTTTTCTTACCAGAGTTGATGCGTGGTGCTCAAATAATGCAAAATTGTTTGGATCTTCTAATTCCACATCTTCAAAGTACATCAGAAACTATTTCACGTGGTACAGTAGTTATAGCCACAATCGAAGGCGATATTCATTCAATAGGAAAAACTATTGTAGCTACTATGTTAAGAGCTTATGGATATGATGTATATGATTTAGGAGCTGATGTGCCTGTTGAAAAAATTGTAGAGGAAGCTATTGAAAAAAGTGCTGATATCATCGGAGTTTCCGCTTTATTAACAACTACTATGACGGGACAAAAGAAAGTTATTGAACTCTTAAAGGAAAAAAATCTAGCTAATAAATTCAAAGTTATTTTAGGTGGTGCTCCCGTAACAAAGACTTGGGTAGAAGATTGTAATGCTGATGGATTTGCTGAAAATGCGATTGATGCCGTTAGATTGGTTAAATCTCTTTTAGAAAAATAAAAATTAGTAGTATAAGATTATAAATATGTCATTTCAGGATTGGTTAAAGGATGATTCTAAGATTGTTCTTTTTGACGGAGCTATGGGAACTGAGCTAATCAAAAGAGGACTAAAGCCGGGAAAAGTTCCAGATCTTTTGAATATTGAACAAGCAGAAGTGATATCTGAAATTCATAAATCATATTATGAAGCAGGTTCAGATATGTGCCAAACAAATACATTTGGGTCAACTCCTATGAACCTAAAGAGACATAATCTTGAAGATCGAGTTGAAGAGATTATCAAAAACGCTTTAATAAATATAAAAAATGTTTGTCCCTCTGGACGCTTAATTGTTGGAGATATTGGCCCAACAGGCGAGTTTAGACCACCAGTTGGAAATGCTAATAGTGAAAAATGGTACTCAAGTTTTTCTACTCAGGCAAAATTATTAGAAAAAGGGGTTGATCTTTGGCATATTGAAACAATTTCTGATCTTGAAGAAATTTTAGCTGCAATACAGGCAATTAGAGACATTTCTAAAAAACCGTTGATTGCATCAATTACATACAAAAAGACAAAGAGGGGATACTTTACAATTATGGGAGATTCATTAGAAAAATGCATAGAAACGCTGAATAAAGAAAAAATAGACGTAATTGGAGCAAATTGTACATTAGGATCAACTGATATGCTTGATTTGCTAAAGATTGCTAAAAGTTTAACAGATAAACCTATTTCTGTGAAACCTAACGCAGGTCAACCCATTGTTAAAGGTGATAAAACATATTATGAACAACCTATAGAGAATTTTGCTAATGATATTCATGAAATGATCAGATTTGGAGCTAAAATTGTAGGAGGTTGTTGTGGCACGTCTCCAAAAACCATTATGGAAATACGTAAAATTATTAATTCAATTTAAAAAACAAATGTCAATAGTGTAAATATATGTCAATTATCAGACCAAAGATTAAGATATTAGATAATCAGCATAAAGAAAAAATTTTAGAAGAAGCTAAATTGATTCTTGAGAATCAAGGAATTTTCATAGAGAATCATGAAGCAATTGACTTATTTAATCAGCAAGGTATAAATCATGAAGGATCACGCTATTTTATCCCATCAGATTTGATTGATAGATGTTTAAAAACAGTTCCGAGTGAAATTAAACTTTATGATCGAGAGGGTAATCAACATACTACTTTAAAGGACGATAATGTTAATTTTGATCCCGGATCTGCTGCAATTTTCATACTTGACGATAAAACTGGTGAAATCAGAGAGGGTTTATCAAAAGATTTTATTAAATTCTCCAAGATAGTTGATCAATTGAAATTTATTGATGCTCAGAGTACTGCATTAATTTATAATGATGTACCAAAAGAAGCCCAAGATTGGCATAGATTATATCTTGCTTTGTCTAATTGTTACAAGCCTGTTGTAACTGGGACATTCCGCAAAGAAAGCTTCTCAATTATGAGAGAAATTCTATTAGCTTGTAGATTATCAGAGGATGATTTAGCTAGAAAACCACTGGCTATATTCGATGCATGTCCAAGCCCACCTCTTAAATGGTCTGATCTTACGACTCAATCATTAATAGATGCAGCTAAGAGTATGATTCCTTCTGAATTTGTTTCAATGCCCTTAGCAGGTGCTAGTGCTCCAATCACACTAATTGGTTCAATCACCCAACACTGTGCGGAATGTCTTGCGGGAATAGTAATTGTTCAACTCACTAAAAGGGGAGCACCATTAATATGGGGTGGTTCTCCAGCTGTATTTGATATGAAGCATGGTACTACTCCAATGGGTGCTATTGAAACAATGATGATAAATTTGGGTGATGTTGAGATTGGAAAATTCTTGAATTTGCCAACACATGCCTATATGTCGCTTAGTGATTCTAAAGTCCCTGACAGTCAAGCTGGTTTTGAAGCAGGTATGGGGGCAATGTTAGCAGGACTTGCAGGTATTAACATGATTTCTGGACCCGGGATGCTCGATTTTGAATCGACTCAAAGTATTGAAAAGCTAATTATTGATAATGAAATAATAGGTATGGTTAAAAGACTACTTCAAGGTATTGAAGATCATGGTTCTCCATTTGCTTTAGAAATCCTAAAAGATTATGAAGATAAACAAGAACTTCTATCTCACAGATCAACTTTAAAATATTTCAAAAAAGAATTATTTCTCCCAAGTCCTATAATAGATAGGATGACACGTGATTCATGGAAAAAAGGAGGGTCAAAATCTGCCAGAGAAAGAGCTAAAGATCAAGCTTCAAAAATTTTAAGTAAACCTTCTCTACACCCAATTGATGAAAATTTAAGAACTGAATTAGAGAAGATGGCTCTTAAAAATTTATAGCTTTTTCACTTATTCTATTTTTCCTAATTTTCTTAATCCAAATAACAATAATGGAACGGCACTTGCTAGAGAGATTAAGAATAAAGGCATAAAGTAGTGGAATTTTGCTAGAATTGGAGAAGTTGGAACAGGAAAAGCTAGTATGATATATAAGAGTATAAATTGAAAGGGTATTACTTGAAGTACCATTAAGAAAAGATTATTTGATGACATCGCACTACCTTTTTCCTCAAAAGCAGGACTTAAACATTGAATTCCAACAGCTTGAGCAATAACTACTTCATTATTTATTACATAAAAAGTAAAGAAAAAGAAAATCGTGAATGGATCAAATTCTAGAACTATAGCAAAGAAAATTGTGAGTCCAAGTGCCATTAATATATTAAATATTAGCATTGCAAATAGATATGAATAAACAAGAGCATATATATTTCGAGGACTTCTCTTATATACCCAGATTAAGTCTTTAGTCCCTACAAATATATAGCTTCCAAATAGTAATCCATACAATATTCCACTAATGATGATTATCATTGTAACTAATATTGATTCAATCATTACATTATTAAAACCCAAAGTGGAAAAAATTACTCCTAAGACACCTACTAATCCTATTAGATACACGAATTTCATAATACTTTCTCTTCTTCTTAGAAACTCTTTCAATTGAGTAAGTATTAAGCCTTCCCATTTTTTTCCAATTAACCTTCTTGCTGTTACGTAGAATTTATTTTCTCGTTCAATAACCATGGAATATCTTTCTATAGCTCCTTCTACTGTAAAAAAACTATCTGCTTTTTTGTAGGCTATTAAAAAAATAATGAGAGGAATAATAATAACTAATGCGACGCTAGCCCATATGTTTAAAAGATAACTACTTATCAAACTTGGGTCAATAGAATATAAAATTATATTAGTAAACCATAAAGAAGGATATAACATTAACCAGTTCTTTAATTGTGGATTCATTATTAGATATTCAAATAAAAATTGCAGAGTATATATAATTGCAACCATAGCTATAGATAAAAGGAACAATAGAATCCTGCCCCAATCTTTTGCTCGATCACTTTTGGAAATTTTATGCTCCAACCAAGCAGCTACTATTGATCCTACCAGTGTTGAAAATAATACTAATCCAAAAAAGCAAATATAAATTATTAGATATTGTATAAGATTTAAATCTATAATAGAATCGAGCATTCCTGTTATTATTGGAGCAAATAGTAATACACCGCCTAAATATATGGGTAATTTACCTATAAATTCCCCTAAAAACATATCTCCTGTGGTAGCAGGTGAAGCTAATATAATTTCTTTAAACCCTACTTCTACCCTTCTGTAAATACTGTTTATCGGATAAATAACTATTGATAAAAAAAAAGCCATCAGAACATATTCAATAATTAAAGCAACTGCCAAATTCATTTGCGGTTCT
Source organism: Promethearchaeota archaeon (assembly GCA_048941185.1). Classification (GTDB taxonomy): domain Archaea; phylum Asgardarchaeota; class Lokiarchaeia; order Sigyniarchaeales; family SOKP01; genus Loki-b32. Next base: position 5,776 of record JBHLNW010000028.1, on the reverse strand, counting down.
GGAATCGCTGTGGTAAAAGTAGGCATAATAAATTCAAAAAGCCATGGAGCTAGAATAAAAGCCCAAATAATGAAGAAAGAATATAATAATATAAAAAATAAAACTCGATGGTTTCGAAACTTATTTGTTCTGAGCTTAATTTCGTTCTTAGCTATAATTTTCCATAGAGCCATAAGAATCTATTTCTATTTTTTTTTTTTCTTTTTCTCTTTTTTTCCTTTTTCAATACTATTCGGTCTTTCTTCTCTCCATGCTAATAAATCTTCAATTTTAGAAACTCCCATTATTTTTAAATATGCTTCCTCCAAATCTTTTGCTCCAACGGAATCAATGATATCTTTAGGCGTTCCTTCAAGCTTTAATTCACCTTTATCGATAATCCCAATTAAATCACATAATTCTTCAGCAGCATCAAGAAGATGGGTGCAAATAAAAATAGTTTTATCAGCTTTTTTCGCAAGTTCAGATATCAAATCTTTTACTATTCTGGCAGCAGCGGGATCCAAATTGGATGTTGGTTCATCTAGAAATATTATTTTAGGATCTTGGATGAGAGCAGCGCATAAACAAACTTTTTGTTTCATACCCCTCGAATATCCTTCTAAAAGATCATTCTCACGCCCTTCTAAATCAAATAATTCTAGTAATTCATTTATTCTTGATGAAATCACATCCTTAGGTAGATAATATAATTCACCTATAAATTCTAAAAATTCCTTGGCTGTTAATTTTTGATATAATCCAGGTGATTCGGGTAAAAAACCGCAGTTGATTTTAACCTGTTTACTTTGAGTAAGAATATCATATCCAACAACTTCCGCAGTTCCTGAAGTAGGAGAGATTATTGCGTTTAACATTCTTACTGTTGTAGTTTTACCCGCTCCGTTTGGTCCTAATAATCCATATGTAATTCCATATGGAATGTTCAGATTTAAATTATTAACAGCAATAATATTACCAAATTTTTTGGTAAGAGCCTTGGATTTAATAGCGTAAGTATTAGAAATAATTGTTCACATCAGTTAATTTTCTTTTTTTAATTTTTTTAATTAATTAAATTTTACTTAATTTAAATGCATTAATCATTATATAAAATCCATTTTCTAAATCTCGATTTGAGCAAATATTAATTTCTGTCAATTTTTATGAGAATAAAACTTTATTACCTCCAAATCTTTTTCATAATTACAGTGGATAAGAACATTAAGAAAGGATTAATAACGGGTACTATAGGCGTAATTTTCGTAGGGTTGCAACCAATAATCGCTCTTTTAAGACCTATTGCCATTGATGCATATCTATCAGGAGCTATGACTTGTCTGGTTGAAGCTTTAATTTTTTTTCCAATTATGTTATTTGAATTTAAATTAATGAGTTCAAACGCAAGAAAAACCTATAATTCGAATAATCAAAAGAATACAACACATTTTTTTCATGGTTGGAAAAATAATATTTGGTTATTAATGTTTATTGGTCTAATTTTTGCACTTAATCAAGTATTATTTTTTGTTGGGTATTCTTTCTCTGGAGCTATTAATGGATCCTTAACTCAAAAAACCACAGTTTTCTTTGGGTTAATTTTAGGCTATTTTATTTTGAAAGAGCGGATAACTAAACTACAAGTAATATTCTCAATTGTTTTATTTTTAGGATTGGCAATTAGCATTACTCAATTTTTTACTTTAGTAAATATTAATAACACTATTTTGATTGGAGTAGGAACATTATTATTTATTACTTTTTTGTGGATGGTAGGCCATACTCTAACTAAACCGATATTTAGCAGAAATGATGCAACACCTATACAAATGGTGTTTATTAGAAATATTATCTCTGGAGTGATCTTAATATCAACTTATTTGATTTTTTTCGCTCCAGATTTAAATATCTTTATTGAACCCGCTAACTTATTATTTTTTTTTACAATGGGAGCTGTTTATGGAGCAGGATTAATATGTTGGTATCTAACATTATCTTACTTAGACGTTTCAAAAGCAACTACTTTATTTGCTCCAACTCCAATATCTTCTGCTATCTTTGCTACTTTTATTCTTGAAGAAAATTTCACAATAGCTCATTTGATAGGTACTATAATAATCATTCTCTCAATCGTAATAATTATGAATCAAAAGGATAATAACAAAATTCTTGAAATTTGATGGAATAAATTTAAAATATATATATCTATATATATCAAAATAGTATGTAAACAACAACGAGAGAAGTTATTTTGACTAATTGCCTTGGTATACAAAACATTTAAATATAGTATTATATGAAAATATATATATAGATATATTTCCTTTTTTAATAAAATTTATGTTAAACAATCAATTTTAAGGAATGAAAATGTCTAATCACGAAATAATAATTGTAAAAGATTTAAAGAAATATTTCGGTGAAGTTAAAGCTGTAAATGGTATTTCTTTTAACGTTCAGCAAGGTGAAGTGTTTGGCCTTTTAGGGCCTAATGGAGCAGGTAAAACTACAACAATAAAGCTCTTGTTAGGGCTTCTGGAACCAAATGAAGGGGAAATGAGTGTTTTTGGAATGAATCCAGAGCAAGAAGAAGTTGAAATAAAACGTCGCATAGGATACGTAAGCGAAGAACCTTTAATATTTAAGTCTTTAACACCGAAAGATTTATTTAATTTTATAGCATCTGTAAGGAAATTAGATGAAGCAAATACTACTGAACTTGCTAAAGAATATATGGAGAGTTTAGAAGCTATTGAATATTATGATCAACTAATTGCAACATTATCTCATGGTAATAAGCAAAAATTACAAATTATTGCTGCAATACTACATGAACCAGACTTACTTATATTAGACGAGCCAATTGCTGGTCTTGATGCTAAATCAGTAAGAGTTGTAAAATCAATACTAGAATTACATACACAGCGAGGTGGCGCAGTGCTCTTTTCAACCCATATAATGGAGATTGCTCAAGAATTATGTGATCGAATTGGTATCATACATAAAGGAAAAATGGTTGGGATTGGGACTTTAGAGGAACTGCGACAGAAAGCTGACAAATTGGGAGCAAGTTTAGAAGATGTATTTTTAAGATTAACTGAACAAGATACTTCTGTTAATGAAATTGTAAGTAAATTACGCGCATCTTTTAAAAAGAAAAATTCGATGTGATTTGAATTTGGAAGAAAAAAAGCTAAAATATTACAAACTTGCTCGTTATCCTGTTTATGAAGTCTTAATGGAAGGCCAAATTGCTAGTGCAGGTGCTCATCAAGCAAAATTGCTTGAAAGATTTAAGAAGAATAATAAATACATTAAACATCAATATTTATCGCTTAAATTTGTATATGCATTTCTTTTTGTAGTTTTACCCGTATTCCCTTTAGTTATATTTTTACAGAGTGCAGATTATATTAATTTTGGAACGTATTCAATTAATACAATATTTTTTGTGTCTTCCATTTCCTTGATGTTTTTTTTTGGTATGACAGTTCTATATATGTTAATGCTTGGTATGGTTTCAACCAGTTCATTTATGTCAGGTAATTCTTTCAAATGGTTGCAAACTCTTCCATTATCTAAAAAGAACTTGAAAAAAATTGGTATAATGACAATATTTCGCAACTTAGATATCCCCCTAATAATTCTTATTGCCGGATTTCCTGTAATCACGCTGATTGCAACACAAGACATATTTCTTTTTTTAATTTCTATTCCAGTATCAATTATCAATGTTATTTTCAGTTTTAGTATTCTTGTGCTAATTGGAGAAAAAATGAGTTATTTATTTTCTGAATCGAAAACAAAATCAAAAAGAGCAAGTTTAATTAGGACTATAACTATGTTAGGATACTTTATAATGATGTTTACAACTGGATTTTTATTTGGGGTGGGAATTAGTGCTGTTGAAGGCCTTTTTGATATTTTTAGTACAACAGATCCTCCTTTTGTGTTAACTATGATTTTAAGCTTAGTTCCTTTCCTATTTGCTCCTGCTTTCTTAGTATCATTAGCAAATGTTCAATTTCAAATACATCCAATTTTAATCCTTACGACTCTTACAGGATTCGCATTAAGCATTATAATTACATGGATTTTATTCAAAACTGCTCAACGTGCTCTACATAGTGCAGTCTCAACTGAGATAAAAACTAAAAAAGTGGAAAGAAGAGAAGTTAAATTTGAAGTAATATCTACTTCACCACTTAAAGCATATGTACGTAAGGATTTAGTCTCATCAACAAGAGATATCCAATCTTTTATGTTTGTGTTTTTCCCTCTATTTTATCCATTGATAATGATTTTTTCAATGATAGCAATGTTCAATGAGTTAACTTTCTCCCCGATAGTAATAATGTTAGTATGGCAAATTTTACTTCTTTTCTACGTAATTATCCCAGTTATGCTTGTAATAGGCTTTTTCAATATTGAGGAATCAGGTAGCTCTACTGTTGCGTCATTACCTATAATTCCACGAGATCAAGCAAAAGCAAAATTATTGATAATGTCAACAATTCAGGGGTTATCATTGATTCTAGCATCGATCGTTCTTACATTTTTGACTGATTCCTTTATTGTAATAATTTTACTATTGGTATCCTTACCTATTGCGTGGACATTTTTATTACTTATATTTTTACTGAAAATTAAATTCTTTGGTCAAATGAAATACAAATACGTTATCGAAGAAGTGAATAAGAGAAATAAGCCTTTAAAATGGATTGCTATGCTCTCATCTCAAATTGGGCTTTATCTTACAATTGCCGTAACTGGTATTATTTTAATATTTATTTATGACATTGTTATTGTACTAATCGTTTTGGGTATAATAGGCCTACTTGGATTATCAATAATGATATTTGCTTTTATCAGAATGTTTCCAAAAGTAGAGAAGATGGCTACTTATAAAACAGGAGGTTTTTTAAGAGAACATATCAATACAAGCACATTTATAATTATTTTGTTGTTCTTTGTATTTTTGTTATTACCGCAGTTTATACTTGGAATTTTGTTACCATTTTTAAGTATTTTGCCATTCACAACATTTCTATTTCTTTGGTTCTTGCTCGAGATGGCATTTTTAGCTTTATTGCTTTTTATAACTGTTCCTTATGGGCTAAAACTGCCAAATGGGAGAGAGACATTCAAACAATTTTCTTCATCTATTGGATTAAGTAAAGTTAAACCACTTTGGAAAAACCTTTTAATTGGAGTAGGTGCTGCTGCTATTTTATTTTTATCTGCTTTTTTCACTGGATTATGGTTTGGACCATATGTTTTTAATCTGGAGCAACTTTTTGGTCCTCCTGTAAATATTTTTAATTTAGGATGGTTTGCATTTATATTTATGTTAAGACCGGGAATATGGGAAGAAGTAGCATTTAGAGGGGTAATACTTAATTTACAGAAAAATAAATATAAAGAATGGGCAGTTGTATTGATTAATGGTATCGTTTTTGGATTATTTCATTTAACCAATTTATTAAGTTTTCCAAACTCGCTTGATGTATATCTTCAAGTGATTTATGCTGGTTGTGTTGGAATTGCTTTATCCTACATGTTTGTTAAAACAAAAAGTTTATTGCCTTGTATAATTACTCATTACCTCTTTAATACATTTGTAAATTTATTCGCACCTTATGACTTTTTTAGTTTAACTTATTATGTTCTATTTAACATTCTTGGGATAGGTATTATACCTGCGATTCTAATAATCCTAATGGTCTATTTACTTAGTAAAAGTGAAAGGATAAGACTTTAACTAAATTATTTATTTTTTTTAATATTACAATTTTAC
>JBHLNW010000027.1:0-35037 GCA_048941185.1 Promethearchaeota archaeon | reverse complement strand
CTCAAATTTTTAAAAATTTAAGTTAAAAAGTTGGAGGAATAAAAAATGGCTAAAAAGAAACATTCTTTCGCATGGAGTCCAATTCGTCGATTAATGAAACAACAGGGAGCTTCAATCGTTGCTCGAAATGCAGTTGATTTATTAATTGATCATTTAGAAAAGACTGCTAGTGCTTTAACTGAGCAGGCAAGAACATTTACGATGCATGCGAATAGAAAGAAAATCACAAAGAATGACTTACTCCTTTCAATAAAATACAAATAAGGAGATTTTCAAAGTATAAAATTTTAATTTTTTTTCTTTTTTTATATATATTTTTCTTTAATACTAATTCTCTCTCTTAACAAATAATAATTAAAATTATAGTTTTCGCTATACTTCTTGAAGATGACGAGTTTAATTTATTAGATATACTGTTCATTGTATGTAAGATTAAATGAAGAGAAAAATGCGAGATAAGAGATTTGTAGCAAAACATCGAGGTGGGTCTCTAGAAAAGGAGCAACACAGGCAATTAATGCAATGGGGCTGTGATTGTGCTGAAAATGTACTATCCCTTTTTGGTGAAGAAATTGATATTAGACTAAAAAGGGCTCTTGCAGTTGCTAAAGATTGGATAAACGGAAACGCTTCCGTAGGAGACGCAAGAAAAGCATCAGTAGGGGCACATGCAGTGGCAAGAGAATCTTCTAATCCAACTTCGATAGCGGTAGCACGTTCCGTTGGACATGCAGTTGCAACAGCTCATATGGCCGATCACTCATTAGGGGCAGCATTATACGCATTAAAGGCTGTTAAGAGTGCAGGTAAATCCATAGAGGCCGAGAGAAACTGGCAGAATGAACAATTACCCCCTGAAATTATGAATCTTGTATTAACTGGCAGGACTGAGAAAGAAAAAGCTTTAAAATTATAATTTCATGTTTTAGCTTTGTATCTATCCTTTTGGTTGAAAAACGTGATATCCGTGTATCCTTTATAGATTTTACCTGAGTGTTTTACTCCTTTTGGAATGAAATACCTATCACCTTTTCTAAATATAAACTCTTTACCATCTATTGTTAAATCAATTTGACCCTCAAGAACGACCCCCCACTGACTTTCATGAGAGTGTTCCTCGATAATTATATCTTTTTCAAATTCCATGTATAAAACTTGAAAGTGGTTCCCCTGGGCAATATATGCTTTAAGCCCCTCTAGTGGAATATCTGCTTTTGGTAATTTTAAAATCGGTTCGGGAAATATTTCTGACATATTCATTCACTTCTTACATGCTTTTATTAATTTTATAATCAATTTTCTTTTACACTAATTCTAGCTCCCAATTTATAATAATTGAAATCTCCACCTGTAGCCCATATTATTGGATGAATCTTCCTCCAATCGAGCTTAACATCACCTTCTTCTTCAATAGTGTATTTTTGATTCACATATGATTTAACAACTCTACCGATGATTCCCTCGTTACGATTATAATCGAGTATTTCATGGACTTCACATTCTATGTTTACTGGACAATCACCAATCATGGGAGCTGTTTTTAAATCTCCATAAAAGTTATCAAAAAGAGTGCTTTTATCAATATCTCGTCCAGATTTACTCCCGCAAATTTCTGTCTTTTCCACGAGATCCTCCGAAGGAACATTTACACTAAATGTCATATTCTCATGAATTCCAATTGTTGTATACCGTATTTTAGATAAACTAAAGAAAATATATCTCCCAAAATCAAAGGGGCAACTATACCCAATTACCAGATAATTAGGCTTTCCATTGACATTTGCTCCAACCAATATCACTGGTAAAGGACTTAGCAAATTACCTTCAATTATTTGTTTATTTAGATTTTTTTCATTCATTTTTATCAAAAAAAATTTGTTTTGAATTATTTTTTATACCTTTTCCCAATCTCGAATGCTGGTGCCAGTTTTTCGCCTACTTTCCAATAATTATTTCTTGAATAGGTGTAAGTATTCAATTTGGAAATATCTGGTATCCCCTCCATTAAACAATCCTCATCAGCATAGGCATTTACTATTTGTCCGATAAATATTTCATGACCTTCTTCAACATCAACTATTTCTTTTATTTTAAAAGTTTTAACAACCTTGCATTCAAGATTTAATGGCGAAACTTTCACCATTGGAGCTGTTTTTAAATCACCATAGAAAATATCAAATACTTTTGACTTATCTACTTCTTTTCCTGACACTATACCGCAATAATCAACCAATTCTGCCAAATCTTCTGTAGGTGTATTCACACTAAATGTACCATTTTCCTTAATACCAATATTAGTGTAATGGGTCTCCCAAGAAGCTATGGAAATCATTGGAGGGTCAGCTTCTACAATACCCACATATGCTAGAGTCTCAAAATTCGGCTTTCCATTCACATTTGCACCAATCAGAGCAACTGGCATAGGAAATAAATACGCCCTTGGAGTTATTTTATCTTTTTTCATTAAATTCCACCTTTAATAAATAGTTTTATGTATAATAAAAAATAATAACATAAATAGATGACAATAATGAACTTAGAACGAACTTTGAACTTATATTCTAATTTTGAACCGACAATTTTTACTCTTTTTAGTTTATTAATGTTCGAGAGTTTTATCACTGAATTTAAAGATAAAATGATTTTTTAACCACAACAATTCGTTTTTGAGTTAGTTTCATTAACGGGACCACAGCCACAACTGTTTTCATTTACTTCTCCCTTTTTTGCGTTTTTAGCTACGCCTCTCGCATTCCACAAACAACCACATCCTTTTCTTTCATTCAGGATAATTGCTTGAGTTGGACAGTTTCTTTTACAGGCACTACATTCCGTACATAATTCAGGTCTAGAAATTTCATACTTTCCAGAGTTATTCGTTTGCGGAAGACCAAACGGACACACTTCAGCACAAAGACCACAACCATTACATGCATCTTTATCAATAAAAATTAAAACGTCTTTTACAAATTCAGTAAAATCAAACGATTCAAGATTAGTTTCTGTCATTTTATTTACCTCCTATTTTTATGTATCTTTCATTTTTTTTTAAATTTACGTTAAAAATAAAAATCCTAAAGCCAGACATATGATACTTAGGATCATTAAAATCTTATTTGTTAAATTAAAAATTGGATATTCTTCTTGGATTTCTCGAGGGCTTGTAGCCATTGAGTACCCACTAAATGACATAGTTGAAAAGAATGTAATCCAAAAATAAAATCCTAATTGCCAGAGAACATAATATATGTCATTATGAATCAAAAAAGATAATCCTCCCAGTAGAAATATATTAATTATTCCAAAAAGAATGCCTTTAAAAATAAATCTCCTCGTGAATCTTGAAATTGGAAAAAACAATGCTACAACAATATTCGCTGTAATTATCCAGAGCGCTAATTCACCAACCCACCATAATTTATTAAACCAAGTTATAATTGGCAATAGTAGAACTAACACAATTAAAGGTAAGATAAATATCTTTCGAAATAAAAATGATATATGAGTTAAACTAGCTCGCATTCGATGGTATAATGTAAATTTGGCTAGCCTCATTCGATCAGGTTTTTGAGCAGGATTTTCTTCAAGAAATTGAGGTATTTGTTTTGACCAAACTGGTCCATATCTAACTCTAAAAGGAAAACTACCTGAATTTTTTGGGAGTTGAGGTATTGCTACACCCCCAGCTGAAAGTTGTGGCAGTAACAATGTTTTCCTTTGTGTTATACTTTTTATCTCTGTAGCTTCTACTGCTTCGATAAGTTGTTTATTTCCAAAGTCATTACCACGTGCAGCACACCACACATTTATCCCGTTTGAATCAACACACAATACCCATGCATCAAGTCCTTTAAGATCACGCATCACCTTTATATAAGTAAATTCATAATTAGCAGTGACAATTATAGGAGATTTTTCATTAGGATTTCCAGATTGATAAATCCCGGGTTCAATAGGGACACGATCAACTTGTCCAGTGAAAATACAACGATAAATTCTTAATTGAGATCTAAAACCTTTAAATCTTTTTATTTTAGGTCTATAGTACCCAGGTTCATTTGCTCCATTATCATTAATTTTTTGAAGCTCAATAGCTTGGATTGATCCATGCTTCCACTTTTTAATTGTATTTATTATGAAACCTATAGGTTCTAAATAATTAAAAAACCACTTTATAAGATATGTACTTTGTATTCGCAAACGTCTTAACTTTTTCTTATATTCCCATCTTTTAATTTTAAATATTAATTTCCATAATCCATTAGGCACAAATTCAGCCGCTAAAATTAAACGTCCATTTGGTTTCAACATTTTCCATACGTTTCTAAGAAAAATTTGTTGTTCTAATGGACGAAGTTCAGATAACATAAATTTACTAACTATAACATCTTGAGAATGAATTGGTACTGATAAATCTGTAAATGAACTCGTTTGATACAATAGTGTTCCATCAGATAAATCAGAGGGATAATTTTTCATAGCATAATTAATCATTTGAAAGTTTTTATCAATCGCGATTACATTATTTCCTTTTTGGGCAATTTTCGCTGCAAGTACACCCGTGCCGCATCCAATTTCTAGTATAGATTCGGAACTATTAATTTTATTTAAAATCCAATTCTGAACTTCAACATTTACTCCTTTTGTTAGAGCTGTAAATTTTGAATCATAAGTCTCTGGCTCTTCTTCTAGTTTTCGCATATAAACGACTGCCATAAGTGAACAATTTGTTACCAAGAATTATATTTTAAATTTAGATCAGTTGAAGTATTAATAGAATGAATCATATAAAAATATTTCGATGTGAATCTACATATATAAATATGAATAAAATTTTTATAATTTCATGCGTTATATTATAGTAATAATACAAAAATACGATGATTTATAAATGAAAACAGAACGAAAAGAAAAAGTTAAAGACACACTATGTGGATGCGATGATTGTTCTGACGGTGATAAATATTTCAAAAGCCTACAAAAAATTGGAAAAGATTTAAAATTTAATGAAAAGTTAAATTCCTTGTTAGCTTTTTTCAATGCTTTAGGAAACAAGGAACGATTAACCATTCTGACAGCATTGAAAAATCAAGAACGCTGTGTATGTGAATTAGAAGCAATCTTAGATAAATCTCAACCCTCAATTTCTCATCATCTGCGAGAACTGGAAAAAGTGGGTTTAATTCGTGGATGGAAAAAAGGAAAATATACATATTATACTCTACTAGAAAAAGAATTTAAGGATAATATAGCTAATTTAAAACAAGAATTTAGGTTTGAATAATTGAAAAGACAGGAGTTTTTTTCAAATAAATTAGAAAAAGAAAGATTAAGATTAAATGGATTCGGAATGTCTTTTTAACAAATCTTCATTTGTCTTTCCCATCCTTATCGCTAGTTCCGCTATGATTGAATCTAGATACACAAATGCCGCAATTTCAAACTGTGTACCTTCCGTTGTTAATAAAGCATTATCATCCTGAGGATCAGGTCTATCCCGTTTTGTTCGACCCTTTAATTTAATAGTAATATCAGCAATCCTACCAATAATTGATTCTGTATGAGATGTTATTGAAACTATTGCGTATGGTTTTACATTATTAACATAATTTTCTAAGAGTGATACTACTATTTTTGTGGTTCCTGATCCTGAAAGCACAATCAAGATATCATCTTTATCAAGTGCTGGTATTGATGCTAAATTGGTCACCATGTAAACATCTACTCCGAGATGGACTAATCGAGTTGCAAAACATTGTAATATAAAAGCACTTCTTCCAGATGCTAATAGAAAGAATTTTCGTTTATTTATTATGCCATCATAAGCTAATTCAATGAATTTTTGAGTATATTTAAAATATTTATCTTTTTTGAGATGATAGACGTTATCATTGAGGTTCTTCAGAATTATTTCCATTGCGCGAAAGAGGGTTTCTTTTGCACGGCCATTAACTTCAATATGATTTTCAGTTTTTTCCATCATTTCTAGTCCTAATCTAATTATAATAAGCCATGTAATAATAAAGAATGATATAAAAAATATGTTTTGGTTAATAATATTTTAATTCTAATTATAAAAATAACTTGTATTAAGAGATTATATCATAAGGCTGATGCTTCGTAAGATGAAAGAATTATATATTCTATTACAATAATATTAATTGTGCCCATTTATAGTGTCTCTATGAGGTTAATTCTTAATTCGATGATTATTGATCTCCAAATGGGCACACATATTTTAGAGCAAATTTATAAATAATTTTAATTAGAACAAAAGAGTTCCAATTGCGGCAGAAAATTCAGAATTTTTTAAGAAAATTGCTTTTTTATTTCTTACTCTGCATAATACTGATAAGATCTTTTGTAAAATCTTATTTTCTATTAGAAATCCTCCAGAAAAGACAATATCTGTTATTTCATTATTCACTGCCATGCTAGTAGCAATAGTACCTATATTTTCACCAATCATGCAAATTATAGAGTTAATAAAATCTTCTTTCTTTAAAGACATCCGATTAAAATTATCACCAATCTTACCTAATGAAGCAGCTGTGAATTCTCTAAATAATGGAGAGATTCTGTTATCTTTAGGTGAATAGATATCTGAGACTTTTAAATCTACATTGTATCTATTTCCCTTTGTAGCTAGGTTTACAGCTTCATGGAAATCACTCATTGCAAATATAAGTTTAATTATACCCATAAAAAAACCACCTCCGAGAGCTGAACCACCTAAATGAACAATCTCATCATTTTTCAATACAATCGATGTTCCTGTGCCTATAGTTACTATTAATGAATTTGTGAGTGTTTTATGTTTTTCCAAACTATGGAGAAATTCGATCCCTTTAACATTCGCTTCAAATTCATTTATTAATTTAGCTTCAAAATCCTTACAATATTCTTTATATAGATCAAAGCTTTTTCCACCTGTAAAATTAAACAGAGTGAATTGATCCTTCTTAGATTTCAAAAATTTTTGGATTGCAGAAAAACTTGAATGTGTAGGAAAATAATTTAGTATTAATTCATGCCCTTCTAAATAAGCAAATTTAGAAAGTGTTTGTCCCATATCAATTCCTATTATATGAGGGGGAATTTTTATGACATTCTCGCTAAGATTTATTTTTATCATTTTACCTATTACTTAACTTAAAATTCAATTCTTTCATTATTTTATATTATTAATTTAATAAATGAATTGCGAAAGTACATCCTATATGTTATCCCAATCAAAATCAAAGAAAACTGAAGTTGTTATAAGTAAAGGTACTACTCCAAAAGATACTCTATTAAAGGGAATTGAACAACTTGGAGGGATTTCTGAATTCATTAATAAAGATGACCGGGTTTTTATTAAGTTTAACTTAAACCTACCCGGAGGATTTCCGATAAATACTAATTTTGATGTATTGGCAGCACTTATCATTTCTTGTAAAGAAGCAGGAGCCAGTAAAGTTAATTTAGGGAGTTTTCCAATAAGGAGAATTCCAATTAAAATAATTTCAGATTTACTAGACCTCAAGGAATATTTTAAAAGTCTTGGTGGAGACTTGATATTTTTAGACAATAGTGATATTTATGAGAACAAGGACATTAATCAAGCTCAATTGAAAAAAATTAAGTATGAATCACTTACTAAAGTTGTAATAAAGAATAATGAGTTTTTTGTTCCATGCATAATTACAGATTCAGATAAATTCATATCTGTTAATCAAGTTAATGTAAATCCATTATTTAAGTTAAATTTATCTTTATTAAATTTATACTCAATTATTCCTCCGAGATATCGAGTAATTGGAAAAAACAAAAAAGAGAATATTCTGGATGATCAATATAAGAAAGATTTAGTTTCAAATATTTTAGATGTTTATGCTATAAAAAAACCTGATTTAATTATAAATGACTTATTTTATATATTAGAAGGGGCTGGTCCTTATTTCTATAAAGATTCTAAAATTAAAACCACTAATTTAATGATTATAGGAGATAACGCAATTGCCGTTGATAGGATTACAATGAATGTGTTAAATCTTGAAATTAATAGCAATGAGTTAATGCTTCAAGCAAATAATGGAAATCTTTATCCACTAAAATCATCAAACATCAAAATTTTAGGAGAAAAAGTTGAAGATGCTAGCAATCATATTGAACCATGTGTTTCAAAGCTTGGGGATATTAAGCTAATGAATTTTAACATTTGCTCGGGTAATATTTGTTCAGGATGCTTCAAAGAAGCTTACCATTTATTAAATTTTATGAAGACTTATATGATTAAAGATCTAAAGTATAATACTAATAACTCAATTTTAATTGGTGAAAATCCACCAGAGCCAAAAAAAGCGAATAATTATTTGCTTTTCGGAGAATGTGCGATAAATTATACAAAAGAGTACAACTTTAGAAAAATTATAATTGAATCTAAAAAAGATTTCATAGCAGGTGCAAAAAATAAAATTTTAAAGGAATCTAAATCGAAAAGGAACTCAAAAATTAAAGAAAAAAGAAATAAAAATATATTAGAATTGCCTGGTTGTCCCCCAAATATTTTTGACTGCTTGGAATTAATTTTGAAATATTTTGGTAAGAAAAGTTTACCCAATCTAAACTTGCTCATGAATATGAACAGATATTGGATCTATGGAGAATTAAATAATAAATTAAAAATCTGGGAGGCGCTTTGACTTATTGATCAATAAAAAATTCAAGGAAAATTGGTCAAAAATATTAAATTTCAATAGAAATAGAGATATATTACAATATCCCGAGAATGTAAAGGAATATTTTAGGATACCCCTTAGTCCAATATCTATAAATGCCAATCTCTTATACAAATTTTTTGAGCTTTTATATCCCAGATTCATAAATGACCAAAACAATATTCTTGATATAATCATATCAGATGAAGATAAAAAGAATAAGGTACATAGTTTATATCTCTATAAAACTAAGAAAGCAGGTATTCATGAAACTGTAGAATCTCTCCCTAATGACACAATTCGTATTAAAAGTCTAGAAAATTTAAATCTGGATGAATTGTTTGATAAAGTACAAAAATCTTTAATGAAAGAGTACAATGTCCGAGTATCATCAATTCGTTTATTTAAAAATGAGGGCATTGATCTAATAAATAAAAATTGCGAAAGGATAGAAGAAATCTCAAATTATGAATTTCTAGAACATCTTATAGACCTTATTCAAAAAATAATTAGTCAGGAATTAATTTTAATCTATCCAGAACCTATAGTCATTAATTTTCTTCGAACTTTTATCATATTATTGGATAAAATCCAGCTTAAAAGTTTATTCAAGATTATAGAAGACCTTTTTCCTGAATTCAATCTTTCTTTTCTACTAAATGAAATTGGTTTAGAAGTAATAATTCATCTGCAAAAGCAGAAATCTAAGTTTGGGAAATCTAATTTGATAATAGAATTCTTAACACCAGAAGATTTAGGTATTAAACTCAATAAATCAAAAGTAAAAGATAGCCTAACTTTAATACAAAAGAAATTAAACACTGAAAAAACATATCACATAAACCAAAATGATATAATTACTATTCTTTCAGATCTTCTTGAACTTTTAGTACCGTTAAACAAGAAAAACTTATTATTTCTATTACAAAAGGTTTTATTTGGTTATCGAAGTTTTGATAATCATTGGGATATGGTTCCACGTCCTAAAATTTACAATACCTTAATTAGGTTTATATTTAGATTATTTGGGTTCAATTTAAATCTAAAAAAGCTCTCACATTGGGCAATTCCGGATTTAATTTTTAATTATCTTGATTTTTATTTAGGAGTAAATTCTAGAGTCCTTTTTATTATTACTGATCAAGAGAAAATCAAAAATGGGAGAGAAAATCGTAATAATATTTTCAAGGATTCGTGCAATTACATTTTTTTATTAGAATTTGAAGAAAGTACCTTAAAATGTATGCGTACATTAGATAAAGAAGTGCTCTTTTCAAGTAAAAGTAACTCTTTATATTCAATTAAAGAGCATGTTGTAAATAAAATTGGATATATCTCCTGTGTTTTGGTTTTTGATAAGCTTCTGGTCCAGAACATCATAAAGTTCTTTATTTTTAGGCATTCGAAATTTTCTTTTTTCCCTCGATTTAAAACATTGGAGATGTTTAAGAATGAGAAATTTTTTCAGATACACCCAGAATTTCCATTTTATAAATTGATTAAAAAGAGAAGAGCAATAGCTCTAATGAAATTATTATTACCAATAATAATTGATAAATACGAATTTTAGGGTTATGCTTTATTCTATAAAACCTTTAGATACTAGTAATTCAGCATTTAAAATGGCTCCGCCTGCAGCTCCTCTTATCGTATTATGACTCAGTGAGACGAATTTATAATCAAAAACACTATCTTCTCTAAGTCTACCTACTGTAACAGCCATTCCTTTATCGTTATCCCTATCTTTTTTTGGTTGAGGTCTATCAACATTTTCTAAATAAATTATTGGCTGCGTTGGGGCAAATGGTAATTCTAATTCTTGAGGAAGCGATTTAAATGAAGTCCAAATTTGTATAATTTCTTCTTTTGAAGGTTTTCTTTCTTGAAATTTAATATTTACACTGGCAGTATGACCATCGAACACTGGAACTCTTGTGCAAGTCGCACTAATTTTTATCGTATCATCATTTTGAATTCCCTCTTTTACGATTTTACCAAATATTTTTAATGGTTCTTGTTCTGTCTTCTCTTCTTCCCCATCAATAAATGGAACGATATTATCGATAATATCTAAAGATGGTACTCCAGGATATCCCGCTCCTGAGACCGCTTGCAAAGTTGTTATAATTAATTTACTCACTTTATAACCAGCTTGTTGCAAAGCGTAAATAGGAGTAATATAACTTTGAAGTGAACAATTAGGTTTTACAACTATAAAGCCATCTTTAAAACCTCTACGTTTTTGTTGAATTGGTATAAGATCTATATGTTCATGGTTTATTTCACCAATTATCATCGGTACATCAGCAGTCCAACGATGAGCTGAATTATTACTTATTACTGGAAAGCCTTTTTTAGCATATTCAAGCTCTAATTCTTTTATTTGCTCTTTTGTTGGCATATTAATAGCAGAAAAAATGATTTTAAGATCTCTGGGAATTTTTTCAAAATCATGAACATCTCTAACTGTGAGATTTTTAACATTATTAGGAATTGGTATTGGCATATGCCATTTATCCTTAACCGCTTCTTTATAAGGCTTTCCAGCTGATCTAGAGGATGCTGCAACGTCTACTATTTCAAACCATGGATGGTTTTGCAATAGTTTGATATAATTCGAGCCAACTATTCCTGTTGCTCCTAATATACCTACTTTAAATTTTTTCATAATTCTAAAAAATTAATTTTCTCTATTTTTTAAGATAAAAAATACTCAATAATCTATAATCAACTAAGGTTTATTTTAAATCTATTTTAAAATCTTTTTTGTTAAATTTTTATTTTTTAAAATCTTTAAGTAAATAGAAATTATGAACATATTTGATATCTAAAATTATAAATAACCCTTTTTATTATGTGATAACTGTGCCAGGACCATTTGATGAACTAGAGAAAGAAGCAGAAATCTTAGAAAGACAATCAAAAGAAGAATTTAATTCAAAAAATTTTATTGCAGCAATTTCTTTGATTGAGGAAGCGAAAGAAATTTATTCTAAATTAGGATATACTGGTAAGATTGGAATGATTGATAAACGCATAGCTCAACTAAAGAATTTAGTTAAATTTGAGAAACAGGATACATTAGAGAAGACTCAAGGCGAATTTGAACTTCAAAAACGCGTAAATACAGTTTTAGAAGAAAAAGAAAGATATTATGAAAAAAAACTTGCAGAAAAGCGGGTAGTACCTCCGGAGATAAAAAAATTAATTGAAAAGATCCAATTACTCAAAGAAAAAGCAGAAAAAGAAGAGAAATTAGGAAAATATCACAGATTAATAGGAAGATATGAATATCTTCTAGAATTATATAAATCAATACCTAAAGAAATAGTAAATTTTTCTAAAGAAATTTATGAAATTGAGAAAAAAATTGCTACTATTCGAGAAAGAGTGTAATTTACTTTTATTTCTTCAATAAAAAAAATAATGAACTTAAATGAAAAATCCCTTCAATAAATTCTACCATGTTCCAAATTCAAAAGAACTTTTAGATATTGCCTTTAAAAGAGGGATGAACAGTTCTGCTAGAGTTTCTCGGAATGCGCCAATACTAATTAAGGCAAAGAAAAAAGAATCTAAGCGTATAAAAGTAACTGTCGAGACTCTTATTGATCGAATTCAAAAAGTTATTAAAATGGTGCCAATTATTGATGAACTCCCAGATTTTTATAGAGAGTTAGCATCCATTTTAGTTAATATTGATGAAATGAAACTCACTCTTGGAAAAATAAATGGAATTTTACCAATTCTTAATAAAATTGAACGAGAATATATTAATAAATTAATTAGGATAGAAGCCCCAAAAGAGGGTGATCAATTACGAAGGGCTGCTTTTGGGAGGATATCTTCAATCATTAATAAACAAAATACTAATCTTGAATATTTAAATGAAATTAGAGGCCGTTTAAGAGAAATTCCTTCAATTGATTATGCAATGCCATGTGTTGTTGTTGCCGGATATCCAAATGTAGGAAAAAGTAGCATAGTAAAAAATATATCTACAAATAAAAAGATCGAAATAAAAGAATATCCTTTTACTACTAAAAAATTGAATATGGGACATTTAGAAATTGAAAGAAGATTTGATAAAATTAAAATACAGTGTTTAGATACTCCTGGAATTTTAGATAGGCCTATGAGTAAAAGAAATAATATTGAATTACAGGCAGTTTTAGCTTTAAGGTTGATATCTGATTTAATTCTCTTTATCTTCGATCCTACACCTGCATCCGGCTATAGTGTAGACTCTCAAATTGAATTATATAATGAAATTAAATATAATTTTTCAAAGGAAGGCCAGGTACAAATTCTCATTGTATTCAATAAAATGGATTTAGCTAAAGATTCAGAAATTCTATATTTAAGAAAAAAATTAAACCTAAATGAAAATGAATTCTTCTTAACCAATGCACTTGAAGGAGAAAATTTAGAATTAATTATTAGTGAATTAAAAAAAAGATATGGTAATTGATATCATAAATCAATTGATTATGCATTCTTAATTTTATAAAATAATAATTATAATAGAAGAAGTGAAGAAGAAATTATGGAAAATTTGAAAATCGATTTTGGAAAGTTAAAGATAGACCAATTAGGTTTTATCTATAAAGACATAGTAAAACAGGCAAAAATAATGGAAAATATATTTGGATTTTCCAAATTTATATTTGGCAATCCAAGTACCAGTAATATTCAATATCGGGGAAGAAAATCACAAATTACCCGCCAATTAGCCTTTAGTCGTCTGAAGAGTACGCAAATTGAATTTATTAAGTGGATTAACGGAGATTGCTTATTCAAAGAATTTTTAGATCAAGGAAAAGAAGGTCTTCACCATATCGCTTTTTATATAGAAAATACAGATTATTATATCAAAGAATTTGAAAAAAGTGGAATTGGAGTTTTACAAGCTGGAGAAAGCTTTAACACAAGAGTTACTTATATGGATACTGAAAAAGTATTTGGATTTTTTGTAGAATTATTGGAAAAAACTGGTCGAAAGAAAAAAAAAGAATAAGAAAATGATAATTTTAGGATTAGATGTTGGAGGAGCAAACACAAAAGCAGCTTTACTAAACTTTAAAGATAATGAAATTATAGAATCTTTTTCATATATCGAATATTTTCCATTCTGGGAAAAAAGCATCCAAGAAATCCCTGAAATGTTAATTCGTGTCTTGAAAAATCTAGTTGAAAAAAATAATTATAAAACGAACAGTATCAATTATTATGCTATTACTATTACTGCTGAACTTTCGGATGCTTTTCAAACAAAAAGAGAAGGTATACATTTGATTTTGAATGCACTTGAAAAAGTTTTCAGTAAAAATAAACTGAAATTCATTACAAATAATTGTAATTTTATTAATTTTAGCAACGCAAAATCTGATTATTTGTCAGTTGCAGCAGCAAATTGGGCTTCAACTGCTTTGTTTTTGGGAAGATTTACATCAAAATGTATTTTAATCGATGCTGGCTCAACAACTATTGATATCATTCCTATTTTAAATTCAATTCCAGTGCCTAATGGAAAAGATGATATATCAAGATTAATGAATCATGAATTAATCTATACAGGAGGATTAAGAGCAACAATTCCCTCTATAACACATCATGTTCCTTATAAAGGTAAGAATGTACGTGTTTCATTCGAAAAGTTTGCTTTAATCTCAGATGTTCATAGAATCTTAAATCATATCACAGAAGAAGAATATATTAATGATACTGCTGATAACCGTTCAAAAACCTTAGAAAATTGTTATACGCGACTCTCTAAAATTATTTGTATGGATATTGAGACTATTTCAAAAGAAGAATTAAATAAAATAGCTAATTTTATTTACCAAAAGCAATTAGATATTATTAAAAGAGAGATTAAGGGATTTATGAATAATCTTACTTTAAAATTCAAAGAGTTCACTAGTAATCCTAAGTTTGTAATAACTGGTTTATCAGCAGACTTTCTTATAAGAAAACCTCTCCATGATTTGGGATTTACTAATATTATCAATTATGAAACTGTAACAAAAATCCCTGACAATATTAAATCCTCCGCTTTTGCTGTTGCGGGAGCATTATATAACCAAATATAACTGATAAAAATAAAAAATGAATGAAAAGATAGCTGTATTTAAAATTGGAGGTAAAATCTTAGAAGAATTAGATGATTTAAAATCCACAATTTCTCAATTGGAACAATTATATAGTGAGAATTTGATTAATAAAATCATTTTAATTCCTGGAGGAGGTTCGTTTGCCAATTTTATTCGTAAAATCTATAGTGAGCTAAAATTTACTGAAGAAATTGCTCATTGGATGGGGATTATCTCCATGAATTATAATGGATTAGAGTTAAGTAAGAAATTTCCCAACTTACAGATTACTGAAAGCTATGAACAAATAAAAGAAAAAAAAAGTACTCTCTGTATTTTTTTACCTTACGAATTTATAAAAGAAAATGACAAATTACCTCATAGTTGGGATGTTACTTCTGATTCGATTGCCTTGTTTATTGCAAAAGAACTAGAATTGAATGAATGTTTTTTAATAAAAGATGTTGACGGTATTTTAAATAAAGAAAATCAAGTTATAAAGGAGATTTCTACCTCAAAATTCAAGGATATGAGAGATTCAGGTGATTTAGCTGAGTCTTTATCAAAAAATGAATCACTAAAATTAAAGACAACACCAATTGATCCTTATACAACATCGCTAATAGATAAATATAATATTTCTTGTATTATTTTAAACGGAACAAGATCCTCCCCTAGAATCTTAAATTACTTTCAGTCAACTAAATTAGAAGACAAAATTTACACTAAAATCATATAATAGATTATTCAAACAGACTAATTTTTGTTTAATGATAATTTTGTTAAATTTAAGGATTAAAATTAAAGTTTTAATTAAATTGAACTTAAATTATAATTAAGGTAATAATTAAATTCAATAAAATCAAGAGTGAAATCAACATGGATATTGAAGAAATGAAAAAAAATGCAAATTTTCTAATTGAAAATCTAAAAGGGAAGGATATTCCAGGCTCTGTGACATTAAATATGAGATATAGAAATATGGTCAATTTTGCTAAAGTTTATGGAATAACTGATCCGAAATATATAGGTTCAGAAGAGGAAGGAGTAGTTGCTTGTCATGCGTTTGCTAATTTTTATACAATAAAAGCGATATACAAATTACTTATGGGGCTTAAATTTAATCAAGATGGTAAAGAACGAGGAATTGCGCTTGATCTGGGCAAATTGTTACACGCGGGGAATCGATATGATTGGGAAGACTGCGTTGATGTGAAACCTGGGGATAAATTAACAATAACGGGAAAATGTGTAGATGCAAGATTAGTAGAAAAGAACATGATGTTATTTACTGACTTTTTGGTAAATGTAAAGAATCAAAATAATGAACCAGTTAGCAATATTACAATTTCCGCTGCTTTTCGTAAAGGAGGTTATTAAAATGGTTAAAATTTCAGATTTAAAAGTTGGAGAAGTGTTAAAAAATGAATTTGATGGAATTACAAGAGAACTGCTTAAACAATATGCAAAAGCTTCAGGGGATACAAATCCTATTCACACTTCTGATGCAGTTGCAGAGAGAGCGGGGCTGAAGGGTGTTATAGCTCATGGATTACTCAGTTTTGGATTTATTTCAAAATTATTTGAAGATTTTCTTGAATATGGGAAATTTGGGAAACTGATTGATATTAAAGTACAGATGCGAGGAATGGTTAGGTGTGGAGATTTACTAATAACTGAGGCTACAGTTAATAAGATTGAAGGTAAGAGAGTATATTTCGATGTAGTACAAACAACCATAACTAATGTCGATATAAAAGATAAGAATGGTAATATTATAAAGCAATTTGAAGCTGGTGAAAGAGGATATATCTCTGAAAAAGATATTAAACGAGGTTTAGTAAAGAATAAAGAAGTACCTGAAGGTACTTTAACATATCGAGAAAGAGTGGCGACTCCAGGAGAAGCTATTATTGAACTTTTTGAATAGAACGAAAATAATTTTATAACTCTTATTCTATTATTCTTTTTTTGAAAATTCTTTTATTTTTAATTCAATCTCTTCTACTAATTTAGTATTGTTGGTATCCTTTACTACTTCGAGAAGGATGTTGTAATAATTTAATGCCGCTTTTAAATCAATTTCTTCCACAATTTCTTCGCCACGTCTATGGATGAGAACTCTTAATGCTTCAAGGCGATCAACATTAACAGCAGCTAAGAATGTCTTCTTAAAATAATCTTTCGCTTGTTCTATTTCTTTTTTTAGGTAGTAGGTAAAAGCTATAGCAAAATAAGCAAATTGTAAGGAAAAGATAAATCCAATTTCTTCTCTTAATTCTGCTGATTTTTTATGATATTCTAGTCCTTTATCAAGATCATCCCTATGAAATTGATAAATACCTGCAAGATGTCGATAGAAATATGATTGTTCTAGTTTAAAATCTTCTTCTAGAGCTATTTTTAATCCTTTTTGAAAATTCTCAAAAGACTCTGCTATGTCTTTATCATTGGCATCTTTCTTATTTTGATGATAGAGCCCTATATGAAAATAAGACCTGCATAACCCCAACTTATCATTAATTTGAGTTCTTATAGAAAAAGCTTCTTTATAATAAGTTAATGCTTTCTCAAAATCTCCGTTGAGGATTCCTATCCGATATATACAATTTCCATATAAATCAAGTGCGTCCGCTTGAATATTCTTGGCATTTGAAGATTCTACTAAATCCTGCGCATCTTGAAGCATCTGCATTTCTTCTTCATAATTAAAATCTTTTAGAAATTTATGATCCATTTTGATCTTAGCAAACTGTATTAATATCCTCGCCTTATCATTTTTTTTTAAATCACGTGAATCTAATATTGGTTTGATTGAATCGAAAAATAACATTGCTTCTTTATATCTACCTTCAAACCGATATATCTCAGACATTTTATATGTTATATCTATAAATTCAGTAAACAAATTTTCCATTATATTTTTCATTTAAACAACTTGCTTTTCAATTAACTGATATAAAGGAGATTTTTATTTCTCTATAGACTTAGTCTAAAAAATAATTTATAGATTTAGTGAATGAACTACAATTAGAGTATATAGTTGTTTTGAAGTATCTAATATAAATATATATATTTATACTACTTTGATAGAAGAGAAATTAGTGCAATAATTTTTTAATAAAAAACCTTTTTATCTACCGCATTGACAACCCAAGAACCCATAGATTCTAAAGAACCATTAGATACAGAAAAAATTGAGAGTTTAATCTTTAGTGGATATAATGAAAAGGCTGCTGAGGAACTGTTTAGAATTATTGAAAATTATGAAAATCATGCTGATAAAGAGCTAATTTATCGAAGTCTAAGTTTACTAAATTTAATATGCGATAAATCTCCTTCTATTTCGATGAGAACAATAAAAAATCTTAACCAATTTATTAATGATTCTGATTCTTGGATTAGATTAGTTTCCTTAGAAATTTCGTATCAAATAAGTTTATTTAGACCAAATCTCCTAATCGAATTATTAGAAAAAATCAGAAAACGTTTATATGATCAAGATCCTTCCGTAAGGAGATTAACGGTAAAAATCATTGGTAATTCAATTCTATCATTATATATAGATAAGGGGGAATTACAAGAAATTATTGAAGAATTTACAGAAAAATTAATGGATAATGATTGGAAAGTAAAACTAAATGTAATTAAAACAATACAGAGAGTTTTGAATCAAGATTACACGAAAATTAGAGATTTAGAACCTTTATTGTCAATGGTAATAATTAATCTACGAGATGAGGATGATGATGTTGCTAGAGCTGCAGCAGAGCTTTTGAAGATTCACGGGACCTATTTTTTGACAAAAGAAAAGATTTTTTATATCTTATTAAACCTCCTTTATAATGAAGAGAATAGAGTTAAAGAACTTGTTATTTGGCTTTTTGGAGAAATTGGTAAAGAAAAGTCATCAGAAATTATATCAATAATCCCTAAATTAATTAGTACTTTAAAGGAAAAAGATTATCGAATTCAATCGAAAGTTATTGAGGCACTCGTGAATATTGCTGAAAATAATTTTGATCAAATTTGGGCAAATTTACTGCATTCTATATTAGAAGCGAGTGATTCTAATTATAGAAATTCTTTAATAAATGCTATTTTTCATCTATGTCAAAAAAATATCACAGAAATATTTCCATATTTGTTTGAGGAATTAGAAAATCCCTCTGAGAATATTAGAGAATGTATCGCATTAGTATTTAAACGCTTATTTGAAGAATACCAGATTGAAATAGAAAATGAAATTACAAAAATAATATATCAGTTAGAATCACGATTTTGGCGAGAAAGAAAAAAGACTATAATATTACTTCAAAATCTATGCTTTATCTTAGAGAGTAAAAAGATTGCCGTATGGATTACAATTGAATTAAATAATGCTTTAAATATAGAAAAAGATCCAGAAGTTAAAGATGAAATTCTTTACACATTAAACAATATTAAGTCAAAATTCTCTGATATTGATAAAACTATTGAAAGAATTAATAATGAATTATCTATTTTTGAAAAACAAATTATCGAATTTCAAAAAATTCCTGCTCAATTTAGAGAAAAATTAAATTCATATATACAGAATTTTAAGTTTAATGATACAGAGATTCAGTTAAATAGAAAATATAATAAAATTCTTAAAAAAATCAAAAAATTTGATAATATCATTAAAAGATTTGACTATAAACGACTAGCATTCGAATTAATCGAAGAATGGGAAGAAACAAGAGTCCAAATTATTGAAGAATTAAGTATCATTAAAAGCTTTATCTCAGAAATATGTGAAGAGAAAAAATCCGAATTTGTTGTAAATTTAAAAGAAAAGATTAAGATATTAACAAATCGCATTGATGTCTTGAAAGCAGAGTTTGAATATGTCAAAGAAAAAAAACTTGAAACAGAAATTGATCAAAACGTATCTGATATCGACTTTATCTATAATCAAGATGATAAACTTGGATATATAACACAAATTAGGAAAAAACTATTTAAAATGGATAGCGATATTCGAGAATTACTGATAGCAAATGTTGAATTTAACGAAATCTTTAAAACTCTTTTACAAAAATGGGTTGAAACCAAAATTGAAATCCAAGAATATCTAAATGACTTAGATCAGCAAATTAGATTAATGAAAGATAAATTGGTAAACTATTTAACACAGCCAGGAGTAATTACTGAAGGTACAAAAAGCACTGAAATCAATGGAATTAGTAATGAATTAAGCTTTCAATTAATACAAGGACATATACAATCAATCATTACAGAGAGAATTGAAGGTATGAAAACTTTCAATGAAGAGTTCAATAAATTGATTGATAAACTTGATACTTTGATGAAAAAAAATGAATTTTTAGATGCTAAGAGATTAATTGAAATGAATTCAACTCAAATTCAAAACTATATTGAAGATTCTGAGAATCAGATTGATGCAATTCTAGGTAAAGAAAACATTTTTGAAGACAACAACACTTTTAATTTATATATAAGACCTTATCTAAATAAAATTAATGCATCAAAAGAATTATTAATAAATCGGGTAAATAATTTTGTTAGAAGATCTTATAATAAGCTATATCTCAATCAGATAAAATATTATCTTAAAATTATTAATCCAATTAAGCTAGATCTACTTGCTAATTATATTAAATTAGACATAGAACGATTAAAAGAATTAACTCTTAAATATATTAGTAAGAATAAGTTAAATGGTAAAATTATAAACGATAAACTTTATTTCCAACAAATTGAATCTGAAATTCATGACTCAAAAGATATTCTTTTCTTCAAAAACATAAAGACAATTGGATCTGAAATTTACCTTAACTTCAAATTAACAAATCCCTCAAATTTTGATTTTAAAGATTTACAAATATCCTTAAAAGTTCCTTCATACCTTAATTTTCAGAGAAAAGAAAGCTTTCCGAAATATCTTCAAATTAACGAATTAAAACCGGGAAAGATTTTTAAGTTTAATTATGTACTTAAAGTAGATAAACAAAAAGAACTTAAAAAGAATTTATTTGATCCTACAGCAGATGAGATTAAACTCGATTTACATTACAAAGATCAATTTGATATTTCTAGAAAGATGACCAAACATATAGATTTATTTATTCGATAAATTTTTATAAGTATATTAGCTAGCGCGATAATAACTTTCTAATTATAAGATTTCTATCAAATTTAATTATAAAATGATCTCACTTATCGGGAATATAAATAAATTATATGGAAAAAATTAATAAATCCAACTAATCTATCTTATCCTACTAAGGAATTTATCCCAATTTATAGAATGAGGTGAAGAATGCAAGAATTAGAGAGTTATCGATTAACCTTGCAAACCAAACTTTTTGGATGAAACTGTAAGTTATCTGCAGACAAATTAGAGAAACTTTTGGTTAATGCGGGATTAAAAGCGGATATTGAAGATTCTGCTCTTATCCCTGTACCAAACACCAATCTTGTTATGGCTAAAAATATAGATATATTCACACCTATTATTGATGAACCTGAAATTCAGGGAGAAATAGCTGCTGTTAATGTTACCAATGATATATTTGCATTAAACGTCCCAGAAATATCTGGAATGCTTGTATTTCTTGGATTAAAGAAAAATATGCCAATGTACATAGCTGAAGGAATATTAAATGGAATTAGAAATCTTATAGAGAATAAATTGAATTCCAAAATTCTTGGAGGGCATACGATCTATTCAGAATGGCCTCTAATTGGTGGCGAAGCAAGTGGCTTTGTAGAAACAGATAAAATAATTAAAAAGAATTTTGTCAAAAAGGGTGATAAATTAATTTTAACAAAACCTATAGGAAATCAAGCTATAATGGCCGCATATCGACTCCAAAAAAACAATCCTGATCTTTTGGAGAACTATTCTTCAAGTGAAATCGATAAATCTATTGATTTAGCGGTAGAATTAATGACTATGCCCCTTCAAGATGTTGTCAAAGCAATTTATAGTTATAAAGATATATCATTTATTCATTCAATGACAGATATCAGCGGGTTTGGTCTTGCAGGTCATCTAAAAGAAATGCTTCAGAATTCACATCTCTCAGCTGTAATCGAGAAGATACCTAGTATAAAACTAACAAGTGATTTAGCTTATGAATTTGGATATAAGTATGATGAATGTGAAATGCCTGAAACTGCTGGGGGGATGCTCATATCTCTTGATCAAGAATTTGCTGAAGATTTTTCAAAACGCCTTCACACTGAATACGGTATAAAAAATTGGATTATAGGCAAAATCGATAACATAAATAAGCCGAAGTATGTTCACATTTCTAAGAATGTGGAGCATATAGAAATAATAAAAATTTAGAGATGTCAATGAAATAAGCAAAAACACATTATAGTGGACGCTTATTGAGAATACTGTTGCACAACAGCATCAAGAAATTTTAATATTTTTTGTATAAGAACTCAATTCTTTACATTTTTCTTCTTTTCTTCAAAAAAGTGGTTTTATTTTTACCCTTCTTATTATCGAATTATTCGATAAATAATGTCGAAAAGATTAATAAAAACCAACAATTCACTCAAATACCATTAAATTAAGTATTTAGTGGGATAGAACATATGAGAACAGAAAAAACTGATTGGTACCCATTATAGAGAGAATTGGGTATAGATATTAAAAATGAATTTTATAAATTTTATAAAATATAATTACAAAGTGTAAAATAATCAGAATCTTAATTGAATTAGATTAAATTATAAATGTGAGGTGAAAATGGAAAAAAAAGAATATAGGCTGACCAAAGACGTAACCATACATGGTTGATCATGTAAACTTGGACAAGACAATTTGAATGATTTGTTAGCTAAAACAGGATTATCAGGAGATATTGAAGACGCTGCAATTATACCTATACCTAATAGTGATTTAGTTCTTGTTAAAAATATCGATATCTTTACACCTATTATAGATGAACCTGAAATTCAGGGAGAGATTGCTGCGTGTAATGTAACAAATGATATTTTTGCGATGAATGTACCTGAAATATCAGGAATGCTTGTATTTCTGGCCATAAGTACAAGAACCCCAATGGAAGTCGCTGAAGGAATTTTGAAGGGGATCAAATACTTTATGGAAAAAAAGATAAATTCTAGAGTTGTTGGTGGACACACAATTTATAGTGAATGGCCATTAATAGGTGGTGAAGCTTCTGGATATGTACGTAAAGATAAAATTATTCATAAACAAGGTGTAAAAAAAGGAGATAAGCTGATTTTAACCAAACCAATAGGACTACAAGCAATCATGGCAGCATATAGGATTCTTAAAGATTTCCCGGATATTCTAGCACAATATTCTCTCGATGAGCTCCAAAAATCCATTGACCTTGCTGTTAAAATAATGACAACTCCAAATCAAAATGTTGTAAAAACAATACATTCATATGATGACTTTTCATTTATCCATGCATTAAGTGATATTACTGGATTTGGTTTAGCTGGCCATACAGCTGAAATGCTTCAAAATTCCGATCTCTCTGCAGTAATAGAGACTCTTCCTTCAATAAAATATTCTGAAGAATTATCTCATGAACTAGGATATGCGTTTGATGATTGCAGATGTCATGAAACTGCAGGAGGTATGCTTATTGCTGTAGATCCTGATAAAGTAACTGAATTCACAACGAGGCTTACAAGTAATAAAATTTCTAATTGGATTGTGGGAGTAATAGATAAAGTTCAGCCTGGCATAGTTAGAATTTCTAAAAATGTTCAAAATATTGAAATTACAAAAATTTAATGATGTTAATGATATAAGCTAAAACATGTCATATGGGTGCTTATTGAAAATTCCACTTGTGAAGTGGCATCTAATTAAAAATAATTTATATAAGAAGTGGTTAAAATTTGATATAATTAATAAAGTCATCATACCAATGGTACTTATTTTTCTTCTGTTTTTTTGGCATACGTGCAAAAAATTCGATATGTTTATAGTTCTCATTCTTATTAATGAATTCTATGAAATCATAAATATCTTCCTCTAACGTCGGAATTGGATTAGTTAAGTATATGAATGCAATTTCCTTGTATTTTTCTTTTATTATATGCTTAGCTTCAAAAATATTTTCACAGACAATGGTATCAAGTGATTTAGTATCAAAATAAGATAAAATTGAGCTTATTTCATTTGAATCGACTTTAGGGGCTTTTATATCTTTGATAATAATTCCAATTTTATCAAACACAAAATTATAATTAGATTTTTTAAAATATATTTTTTAATCTTTAATTTTTCCTTTTAAATTTAGGACAATTACTCTCATTTCATCTAAGACTTTTTCAGCTAACTCTTCTCCATTTTCAACATTAAATGCAGTTATTGACACTTCAACTTCAACTGATAAACCAACCCTTGGATGAGTTTTAATCCACAATTGAGGATGCTTTTCTTCCAGTTCAGTTATATAAGGAGCAATTTGAGATTCCCCTATTCCCATAAAAGTAAATCCTTTTTCCACAAAATTACCTTTCTTTTCCTGTAAAATGGGTGTTATAATATTTCTAAACATAGCCTTCATCTCTGCTGGTACACCTGGCAATATAAAAATAATAGTATCTCCTTCTATTATCTTGACTCCAGGAGCAGTACCAACAGTATTAGGTAAGGGTGTGGAATCTTGTGGTAAAATTGCCATCTTTTCTCTTTCTTTTGTCATCCCTTCAAGTTTTAAAAGCCCCTTATGATATGCCCGTTCATAACTCTTTTTAATTGATTTATAAGCCTTTTCATTTAATTTCAATTTTCGTTCTAAACCTTTTGCAATACCTTCTAAAGTCATATCATCAAAAGTAGGACCTATACCTCCTGAAGTTATTATTAAATCAGGTTTTCTTTGTAATATATTTCGAAAAGTGCTTGAGATCATTTCAAGATTATCACCTATTGTTGTTATTCTTGTAACTTGGTGTCCATATTTAGTGATTCTTTTTGCCATCCAATTAGAATTTGTATCTTGAGTTTTTCCAATAAGTATCTCATTTCCAATCATTAAAAATTCTATAATCATGAGAAAATAGTCAAAAAATCTTGTTATATTTAATAGTATAAAACTTGATATTTTTTAATTAATTTAATCAATTGTTTATCGAATAAATAAAGTGTTATTTAAAAGAATGACGATTGAAATTGATGATGCAGGTACGGGAGACCTTATAGGAAATGCATTTATTGGCTTCCTAAGAAAAGAATCTGGAGAATTAATTTTTAAAACATTACCCGTTGAGCTTTTTCAAGGTGAAAACTGGAAGAACAAAAAACCATTAAAGGTAAGCGTCGAACTTGTACGAGAGGGACTTGAAGAACTAAATTTCAAAAATAAAACTGAAAAAGTAGAACTTTGTAGAGGAAATATTTTTGATGAAGTAAGGAATTATTTTATAGAAGAAGGAATAAATTACGAAGATACCATAGTTGAGGGAAAATTACAGGATGCTGTTGAGGGAAAGTTAATTGAACACCTTCGAAATGATATAGGTGTAAGATCAAAGCAATTAACACGGAAAAGCGGGGCAAAACGCTTTTTTGTTTTATTCAATTGGGTTTGTTATGATTTTTTCAAGAGAGAGAAATTTGTGAAATCAGGATTTAAAAAATGGAATACTGTATGGCGTGATCGAGCAATAGAAAGATATAATAAGATAAAATCTAAAAACAAAAAAAATTCTTATTCTAAGGGTTAATTTTTTTAAAAAATTGATTAGCTATTTTAATTTTATTTTAATTATTGTGATGGCTTTTTTAACATAAAAAGCTGTTAATCTAAATCTGTTCCGCAATTCTTACATACTTTATCTTTAATAAAGTTTTTATCATATCCACAAGCAAAACAAATTTTACTCTTTCCATCTTTAGGTTGCTCAAAATCAACCTTTTTTTGCAATTCAGAACTTTCACTGACCCCTCTTTCATTTCGATGTTTAAAGTAATCGCTATCTAAAACTTTATCAAGCTGTTTTTTTACAAAATCTTTATCATGAGGCGTGATTATTTCAAAATCATCAGAAATTTCTATTTCTTTAAATCCTTTTGGTAGGTTTTTTAGATCAGAATCTTTAACAATTTTCGGAATATTATATGTATTTGAATTTGAGTTATGAATTTCGTTAATTTCTTGGTCTTGATTAGTTTTACTCTCACTTTGAATAGGTTTAAGTGATTTTTCTACTTGCGTAATTTGTTTTGAAGGTGCAACATAATCAACATAAGATTCTTCTCCTGATTGCTCTGATTTTAAGATTCGCACATGCTCAAAAATTCCTTTTACTCTATTCATAAGCATATTTTTGAAGGATGCATCCAGTTTTGGATTTTTTGATAGACTGATCGCCATTTCAGAAATTTCTAACCATAATTTTATAGCTAATTTGATATCTCCACTTTTCTCATATCTTTTTGCTGTTGTTACCCTATTTGCTAACTCTTTATTAAATTGTGTTATATCCATAGTGGAATCTTTTTTTCTTCTTTTAAATACAATGTTTACAAATAAATTCTAATATAAAATCTTTATTCGAATATTTATACAAAATTTAATATTTAAAATCACTATTAGTTATATAAGATTATATTATATCTCTGAGATTATTAATCAATTAAGAGCATTTGTTATGTCAATTAATCCTTTTTCTTCAAATGAGATAAATAATTTAAGAGAACTAATTGAAAAAAATGGTTGGAGAATAGAAGGTACAATTCAAAATTATTTTCGGTATAGTTTAAAAAAAAAGAAATTAGTTATTTTAACAATTAAATTCCCTATAACTTTCCCAATAAGAATTAATATTCCTTTTGAAGTTGTAAATTTTCATCTTTCATTAGCTTTCCAATTTTGGAATTTAAATCAAGATATATTAATTTTAATACTTTATCTAATGAAAGCACTTAGAAATTTGGCACTATCATTAACTTTAGAACATAACTTCTCTTTAGATGGAAAAAGGCAACAACTTGGAGTTTTATTAAACTTAGTAATTCCAGATGTTATAAAAAATGAAAATGAACGTACTTGGCTAAATCGTATAAGAATTTCTTTAATGAATAAAAAAGATAAATTAAATGATTATTCTGATAAAGAACTAACTAAAATAAATACTTCCCTACAAAATCTTGGATTGAAACCAAGTTTAAAAATGCCATGGGATTTGAAATATGGAATTCCTAAAATTAGGATATCTGAAACCCTCTTTTTTTCAAATGATGGAAATTATAATGAATTTTTCATTTTAGAGAAGGGTTACTTTACTTATTTTAAGGATCTTGAATATGAGAAATTTTATCTCAGAAGCTTTTTTGAAAGTTATACTCCATATATATTAACTGAATTATATAATGATAATTCAAATTTTAAATTAGAAATATTTTTAGAGAATTGGGTTAAATTTTCACGTCAAATATTAAATTCTTTAATAGAAATATTAAAATCACGAGAAATTAACTTAACAGAATTTATTCAATTTCGCCCAGAGAAAGAACTTTTGTACAATCCTCATAATTTCGTTGAAGAACAAAATAATTTTCCCTTTTCTGCTTTAAATTATGAAAGTTCCATAACAAAAGAGTTATTTTCAATTAATAAAGATCTATTTAGCATCCCACCAACTAATTTTGAAGTAATAGATTCTATGAATCAATACATTGAAGTTGAAGAATTAATAAAAAATTATAGATTTGAAGAAGCAGCTAAACTTCTGAATGATTTATTAATAGTATTTAATAAGAACCAACAAAAAAAAGTAATTATATTAATTCTTCTAAAATTAACAAAGATCGCATCCCTCTTAAACCATGAGGACACTGGCATTAATTATTTACAGAATGCATTAGGAGTTGCAAAATCTGGAGAAATATCAGTAGATTTGATTATAAAAATACATTATAAGCTAGGTGTAATACTTTACAAAAGAAAAAACTTTGAAAAAGCATCTAATCATTTTAACATTATAATTAATTTTTTAGAAAAAGAAGAAATCTCCTATAACAAGGAAATACTTTTAGGTTTAGCAAATCTATATATTGGGTTAATATCTATGGAACAAAACAATATTGATGAGTCTAAAATTCACTTTAAGAATGCTTTTATCATTGGAAATGATCATTTGAAAGTAAAAATAAAATACTTTCTACTTCGTGGCATTTATTATAAAAATCATGGTAATTTATCACTCACACATAAATTTCTTAAAGGTGGATTAGACAATATAGATCTAGATTTTAATAATGAAGAAGTTGTAAAACCTTTAACAGACTTATTCCTTGAATTATCTGAATTCTATATTCATTTCAAAAAAGATGGAAGAAAAGCTTACTCTCTTTTGAGAAATCTTGAAAATCAAATAAGATTAAAAGAAATTAGTAATATGAAAAGAGCAGTGCGTTGGAATTTACTTATGAGTGATTACTATATTACGTTTGAAATTAATCGTGACAAATCTCAGTTTTATCTAAAGCAAAGTCAAAAGTTGAAAAATCAGCTTCAAACAATAGGAGTTGGTGATTAAAACATCACCATTTCACTATCTTCTTGAAAATTGAGTCCTTTTGGCCCCAAGACTGTCCTTCTGACCACCAAAGCGATTTTTTACTATTCGATCTATATATAACTCTCGAAATCTCATTCTTGGTGGTTTTTTCTTGTTTGAATTTACACCTGTTCTTTCAATTTTCGGAGTTTGCATTTTTACTTTTCCTGCTTTGGTTAATGAACCATGTGAACCGGGCATTTTTAAAACATCTTCTCGATTTAATAATTATAGTATGTTTTAATAAATAATTTCAAACTCTTAAATTTTTTTATCTTTTAATATCTTTTTATCAATTTGTTTTTATTTCTTTATTACACTCTATCATCAAATTCTAATCTTAAATATCGGACTCCATTTTTTTATTAAGCGTTTCCGTTTTTTCCTTAATTAAATTTAATTCTACTTCACTTTAAAATTATGCCTGATAGAAAAGTAGATGCATCAAGAACAAAAGATCTTGAGAAAGATGAGGAAAAGATCTTATATGGTGATAATAAGACAGTTTGTTTTGCGTGCGGGGAAGAAATAGATAATGGTACAAATGTCTGCCCGTATTGCAACACATCTGTTAAATAATCTTTTTTTCATTTTTAATTTTTGTTCTTAGGAGAAAAGATAAAAGAATCCATAATAGCAAATAGATAATAACATTTCTGATATAAATTATTAAATCCTCACTGTAATAAGCCAAATTCAAGAAATAAACTAAAATTAACCAAATTATATTAATCGGAATAACATATAATGCATATTTCTGAGAAAGTGTTTCTCTTTTCTTCCAAATCAAGTAAATATCTATTAATACTGGAGTTAAATGAATATAATCATAATAAAGGAATAGGAAAAAGAATTCATAAAAAATAATCATCCCAAGAGGGACAATAGAGTAGATTAAGAAATTATTTATATAGGGATTATCACGGTAAATAAACCATACAAGTGAAATTGAAAAATACCACTGACTTATAGTGAAAATAACAAAATTAGTGCCAGTATCACCATGTTGCTTAACTCCATATAGAAATGCGTCTAATGGTTGCCATGAAAAAGGGATTAGAAATTGAAATGTCAAAGAAATGATTGTAGCAATCGAAATCTGTAAGATTGTTATCGTGTGTAATTTTAGATGCTCAAACCTGATATTAGACATAACTCTTCTTTATTGAATGAATTGTTCTGAGGTTATAATATAGTTGATATAAGATTTAGTTAATAAAAAACTAAAGTAAACCAGAGTTAATTTTCCATAAAATTTTTATAAAAATTTTTACCTTAATCTTCTCAAAAAACCTAATATAAAAACAAAATGCAAGAAATTGGGAAAAAACTTCTGCTTTTCATCATTGTATATCTCATTTATCAGAACATATTCTACATAATTCTTGTACCAGAGATATATTCAATTCCTATTTATGTCGTGTATTTACTTACTGCCTATATGTTTACTCTTATAGATACGCTAATACGTTCCATTCCAGAGGAAAAACGGGCTTCAAAAATTTTTGATATTTTACTCTTATCTATGCTTTTATTATCTCCTTTCTTTCTGATAGGAGCGTTTTTCGAGAATACATTGTTTATCTCACAAATAATCCCTTTCTGGGATAACATTTTTATCAGTTATTTAGGATTTATTCTATATCTTACTGGTGCTTTGGTTGTACTCATAGCACGGGTTCAATTAGGGCGATTTGGAACTGCAGAATTAAGTACCGAAGAAGATCATCAACTATTTACCCAGGGGGTGTATAAATATATCAGAAATCCCATGTACTCTGGTGGATTAATAGCCACTATTGGATTTTGCTTAGTTTTTAGATGTATCATTACACTTATTATCATGTTTACATATACTTTTTTAATTTACAAAATGCGCATAAATGAAGAAGAAAAAATTCTACAAAATAAATTTGGTAAAGAATATGAAGATTATAAACAAAAAACTAAAAAATTAATTCCATTTCTTTATTAAAGACATTACTTTTCAGAAATAGTAAATTCAGAGTATTATTTCAATTTAATTCATAAAAAAAGAATAAAAAAAAAAAAAATA
Organism: Promethearchaeota archaeon; assembly: GCA_048941185.1. GTDB lineage: Archaea > Asgardarchaeota > Lokiarchaeia > Sigyniarchaeales > SOKP01 > Loki-b32. The sequence continues at coordinate 4,633 of JBHLNW010000027.1, read as the reverse complement.
TAAAAATTTTAAATAATCTATTTCAGAAAAAAAGATTATATCTTCAGAGATTGAAATTTTTGAAGGTCCTTCATACTCATTAATGGTTCTACTTTCCAAGTATATCCTTCAACTTCATTAAATAAACTCATTATTTTTGCTATGTAGATTCCTGCCTCATCCACCTTTTCAGGATCGGTATATACGATACCATAACCTTTAAGACCTCTTCTTCCATCAGCTGTTCCAAATAATTGCCACTTTTTAATATAAGGCGGAAATTGTTGAGGAACTTTTTGTTGTATTTTGGTTACTTCAGCATCTTTATGAAATGGATACCAATTCGTTACCATAAAAATCATAAAATACACCTCTTTTACCTTAATTTTTAACATTTGGATCTAAAGCCAAGTTTAGTTAAAATTATATTTAATATAAATCTTTACAAATTTGTAACCTTAAAATCTTATTCAGAAAGAACAGTTTAAAAAGACCCAACTTTTTGAGCAAAGATTTAATCTTTTTATTTTTTGTTTTTACATTTTTTGTAATTCTTCTGTATCTTAAATTTTGTTTTTCATGAAAACGTAAATTCAGAGTCAGATTTCAATGAAAAGTTAGTGTACAATTCCAGTCAATAAAAATCGGGGAAAATAAAAAACTAATAATTCAATTTTTAATTTAGCGCTCGTCTTTTTTTTCTATTGCTTTATAATTACTATTACATATCAGAAAAAAGGCTCTTTCTTATTCTTTTCCCTGTTTTAGTTGCCGCTATTCCACCTTTTCCTGTCTCTTTTAATTCATATGGTAATTTACGACCAACTTTCATCATAGCATCCACGACTTCATCTGCTGGGATAATAGATGCAACTCCTGATAATGCCATTTCAGTAGCTAAAAAAGCATTAACCACACCTATAGCATTCCTTTTAATACAGGGTGAAATTACTAATCCGGCAACAGGATCACAAACAAGTCCTAATAGATTTTTTAATGTTAATGCAATCGCATTGTTTATCTGAAGATGGGTCCCCCCAGCCATATAAGTTATAGCAGCCGCTGCCATTGCAGATGCAACTCCAATTTCAGCTTGACAACCTCCTTCACTTCCCGAAAGCATCGCGTTATTTCCAATAATTGCTCCTATTGCTGCTGCAACGATTAAAGCATTTAATACATCATCATCCGATTTATTAAGGATTTCTTTAGCTTTAAAAAGAACAGCAGGTAAAGTTCCAGAAGAACCTGCTGTAGGACAAGCAACTATTAAACCCATACCACTATTATATTCACCGATAGCCATTGCCCAGCCCACAGCCTCTTTTAAATTATTTCCACAGAAAATTCCTGGAGAAAGCATTCTTTTTGCCTGATGGCTTGCTTCTTTGATAGGTAATTCAATATCAGTTATAAGTGCTTTTTCAAGAGATTGTTTCATTACAATTAAGGATTTATTAAGTTTTTCAATTATAATCTCCTTAGGAATATTTTGAAATTCCATCTCATCTTTTATAATTAATTCAGGCAATGGAATACTTTTTGTTTTAGATTCATTGAGCAGATTAGAAATCGATTCAAACATTGATTACCCTCACCCAAATTATTTCTGGATATTTTTTTAATGCATCAATTAAGTCTTCTGGTATCGCTGTATCTGTTTCAAGCCATGTTAAAGCTATTTTTTTTTTCAAATTTCTAGAGATTTTCATCGATCCTATATTTAATTTATATTTTTGAAGTGTATTTGCTATATTTACAAGTGCTCCAATCTTGTCATGATTTAATATTACTAACGTATTTGGTTCCCCTCCAAATCCTGCTTCTAAGTTATCAACTTCTTTGATTATTATGTTACCTCCTCCAATTGAAGAACCTATTACGTTCATTTTTTCTGATCCATTGATCATCTCTATGCTAACTGAATTTGGATGGTAATCCACCCCTAAATCTACAAGTTCAAATGAATAATCAAGCCCCTCTTTTTCAGCAATTTCAAATGCGTTTTTGATCATATCATCTTCAGGTGTAAATCCAAGTAATCCAGCTAAAATTGCGATATCCGTACCATGACCTTTATATGTCTCTGCAAATGAACCATGAAGTCCTATTTTTACAGTTTTAGGCTTTTTTCCAAATAATAACCGTGCAACATACGCAATTTGACACGCTCCTGCAGTATGGCTTGAACTTGGTCCAACCATTATATGACCAATTACATCAAAGATAGAAGTATATTTCATAACTTATTTCAACTTCATGTTATATTTTAATATAAAAATCATAAAACTATAAAATTATACAAGTTCAATATAAATTTCTAATAAATTTAAATTGATTATTGCTTTGTTAATGCCTTTTCTATATTATTTAATTCCTTTTTTAATTCCCTCTTCCGTTCTTGAAGCAATTTTTCTCGTTCATTAAGTTCTTGCTCACTTGGTTTCTTTAGAAATGCTCCTTTCTCATGAGCAGATTGTGATGTTTTTAGTTCGTTTATGATACTACGTCTTAGACCACCATCCTTTTTAAATGATAGATCTTTTTTGTTAGGATAGATTGATTTATCAATTTCAGCAATCCTTTTCCTTACTGCAGATCTAATAAATTCAGACTTAGTTTGTAGCTGTAAATGTGAATATCTATCTATTTTTTTGTATAATCTTTCGGATACCATGACTTTAATAAATTTCTCTTTTTTTTCATCAATCATTTTGAACACCTAATTCTGTACTAATTTTGATCATTATGATCATTATGATCAATTTTATTTTTAAATTTAATCCCAATTTCCTTTGAAATTGAGTTGGAAAGGTAAATTCAGAGTCTTTTTTAAATGAAAATTCCAGTTAAAAATTAATTAAAAACAATGAACTCAATAATAAATTTATATAAAGAAAATTAACCTTATTATTAATTATTAGCAAATTTTGTTTTCCAATATTGAGAAAATAATAAATATTCAAGCGAAATATTAAAAAGCATAACATTATTCACTTAAAAGCGAGATATGAGTTATTTTGGTAAAATATTATCATTGTGAGAGATGTAAAAAAGCTTTTCGTACTGAAGCCTGGATAGGAGAAGTACACACATATAATGGAATTTGTCCTTCATGCCTAGGAAGAGAACAACAAGAAGATCAAATACAGCTAGAAAGGGGGGATGCTCCTACAATAAATCAATATGATACTGAACCTAACCAAAGAATGGAAATTAATCTTGAATATACACAGTCTTTACCAATAGAAATAGAAAAAAGTCTACTTTCAAACTTAGACCAAAAAGCCCTTGATGTATTATCTGGGAAGAATTCAATCAATGTTCTAATTAAGGAAATTAAAGATGAACTTGTAGATAAGGCAAAGGATCGGATTGAAGAAACAATTAAAAGTTTTGATGTGAGTAAAATTGAGGCGCAAAAAGTTATTGATTATACTGAAAAGACTTTCGACTATTTAAGTGAATATAAAGACTATATGGATAATCTTATTAAAAAACTACAAGATAAACCCAAAATGAAAGTAAAAACTGCTATAGAGAAAGTCTTTAAAGAAACAATGGCAAATATACATACGGATGTTGCAAAGGATATCCTCCTTAACAAGAAGGTAACATTAAAAACTGTATTTGGGAATGCAATAAAATGGTATAATATTTATTCGGATACAGAAGATATTTATGAACTTGCTAAGAAAATGTTTTTACACCCATTTAATGAAATTCAAAAGAAACTTAGTACTCTTCCCTTTTACTCTTCTATTTAATTAAGACCTCAATTTTTAATTTTTAAAGATTGTAAACCAAAAATAATTAGAAAAACATATAAATTTCATACATTCTTTTATAAATTAACTTCTCTAAGGGGACTTGGTGTAGCCCGGTGGCACAGCAGGCTCCAGATCCTACAAGCAAAAGCTGTACCGTGGATACCTGTTAATCGGGGGTTCAAATCCCTCAGTCCCCATTTCTCTCAGTTCTTACTTACTTAAACGACATTTTTATTAAAATTTTTAGATTTACATTGGGAGAAATTAAGAAGAATAATGTGTATTACAAAGTTTTAAGTTTTTTCCTCTAATTATTACTAAAGTTTCAGATATTATATACTCTTTATAAATTAGAGTCTTTTCAATTTTTCTTGTTCTTTTTGTTTCTTTTTATCTATTTTTTTCTTTTCTTTTTCCAGCTTTTTTCGCCTTTTTACCTCTAGTTTTGCTTCTTTTTCTTTTTGTTTTCTTTCTTGTTTCAATCTTTCAAGTTCTAGCTTTTCTTTTTCAAGAGCTTCTTGTTCTTTTCTTTCTTGTTCTGAACGTTCCTTTTCTAATCTTATTTTCTCTTGTTTTTCTCTTTCAATTTTCTCTAACTTTTCTTTTTCCAATTGTTCTTGTCTTAATCTTTCTTTTTCTTTTCTAATTGTTTCTAGGCGCTCTCTTTCTTGCCTTTCTTTTTCTTGTCTTTCTCTTTCTTTTCTCTCCCGTTCGATTCTTTCTAATCTTTCTTTCTCTAAACGAGCTCTTTCTAATCTTTCTTTTTCCTTTCTTACTTCTTCTTCAATTTCAAAAAGCCAGAGATTTATTTTTTGACTTAATTCTTGTTTTTCTTTTAATGGTAGTCCTAGAGTTGGTTCTTTTTTCAGGTATATATTTGCATA
>JBHLNW010000134.1:0-8217 GCA_048941185.1 Promethearchaeota archaeon | reverse complement strand
ATCAATGAAAAGTTTAAAAGTGATCTAATAAAAGCTTACGAAAGTTTTATAGAAATTCAAGCTGAAGTTGTCCCATTTGGGGGAAAGATGTTAAAAAGTATGGCAAAATTTAGTCTAAAATTTGTTGACCAGTATTTAGATCGAGTTGGAGCCATACCTCTAATATTGCACTCCTGTTCAAAATGTGATTCTGTATTAACAGCCGTGCCCTTGGTTGATTTAATGTCATCAAAAAGCTCAGGCTCGTAATAAAAATTTTAATTTTCTTTCCCTTATTTTTTATTTTCTTTCTTATCACTTCTAAGAATGTAAGAAACCTTATGTATGAATTTAAAAAGGAAAAAGAAAATAATTATCATCAACACTCTCATCCTCAGCTTACATTATTAAACGATAATTTTCCGAAAATCTTATTAACCAAAGTTCTTAGAAAAGGTGAATTGTTTACATTTAACTCTTGAGAAGTTTCAGCTGCTTTATTTAAAATACTCCAAATCTCTTTTTTATTTTTAATTGAATATGAGAATTCATTCAATTTCTTTATAGCAGGATACGACTGTCCTTTACTGACATAACAAGCAACAAAAGGTTCCACTGGTTTTATAAAAATAGTATTTTTCCCAATTTTAATACGATCAATGGTTTTTGCGAAGATCTCAGAACTAAAAGAATTAAAGGCCGAGATAAAAGAGCTAAAAAGGCTACTATAATCCCAATTTTTTATAAAAGTATGATTAAAATAAGCATTTCCCGCTTCACTCATTATAATAAGTAATATAGGATCTTCTTCAACGAGATCAGGTGGTTTTAGCATCTTTTTACCCATCATATGATCTAGAGTTTTATCTACATCCACCAATTTCAATCTTTCCGAGACTGGAGTCTTAGATTTTCTTAACATTTCCCATTTTTCTAACTGTTCTAATAATGCATCATGTTCTGTTGAAACTGTTCTAGCTAACAAATGAAGTCCATGATCATCAGCTATGCGCTCAGCTTTAGTGAAACACTGTCTAGCATCTCCCATATTCATTTGAATTATTGCAAGTTTACCCTGCAGGAGATAAGTTTCTGCTAGTAAACGAAATGAGTGTTGAGCCTTAGCAGATTCAGTTAATCTATTAAGAAGGTGATCAACCTCACGTAAATTTTCTTGATTGTTGTAGGCTTGTAATTCAAACAAGAAAATGTCACATAAGTGGAGCAATGCTCGTTCAGTAAATTCCCAATTAATGATTTCCTCTTCCACAACCTGTTGAAGTATTTCCTTGGCCGTTTGTTTATCGCGTGAATCTAAACTCATTTTTAGCAATAACGCTTTATTTACACGGCACGCTACGTTGGACATTTTATCTTTTAGTTGTTCATTGATTTGTTGCATGTTCAATAAATATTGCTCTGCTTGCTTAAGAGAATTAGCATCCAATGAAACAATAAATAGAGAATCTAAACAACCTATAAGTCTTATTTTAATGTCAAGCTCTTTCCAAATCGTAAGACTTCGTTCTAGAGCTTCACGAGCAAGATCTAAATTCCCCTTTTGCCGATATATTAATGAAGAGTTGTTAAGACATTGGGCAATGTAATTTTTATTACCTATTTCTTCTGTAAGTGCTAAACTCTCTTTAGTGAATTTTAAAGCAAGGTCTAATTCACCTATTATACCATTTAATACTCCAAGATCTTTAAGAGTTCTCCAATCATCGCATTTGCGGTAAGATCTTTGAACCCTTAAACATCGTTCCAAATAATCTAATGCTTGATCCAAATTTCCAATTGTAGTATAATACCAACTGTTATATTGTAAAGCTAATGCGATTTCCTTCTTGTTACCATAACCTTCAGATATTCTAAGACTCTCTTCCCCATATTTCAACGCTTTTTCCATATCATGACTTTTATAAAAAAAATATGCACTTCTGATTAATTTTAAAATAGATTCTCCTTGAGCAAAGTCTGACTTAGGTATCATAGTAAGTTGTTTAAGCAATGCTTCTCCTTTTGTTAATGAATCTGGGACAGCATCCATCTCATTTATATCCAATAAAGTCCAAGCTTTAGAAATATAGCTATTAAGTAGAAGGGACTTATTTCCGAGTTCTTCACCTACACTGCACGCTAGTTCAGCAAATTTCAGTGCATCCACATATCGTCCAAGCTCATTAAAGATATTACTCTTTAGTATATAACAAATGAGTTGTTCTTCAGAACTAAGATCTTTTTTTTGTACAAAATCATCTAAAGCGTCAAGAGCTTTAAAATTTAAACCTTCAATGAAAAACTGGTTTATCTTCTGTAATTCAGCCCTCATTAAATCTTGCATTGGAATCCATTTCTAACTTATTTAAAGTTGAATAAAAAGAAGCAAGATTTCTTTAAATAACTTTTTAGGAAATAAATCCTATGAAAATACAATTTATAAAATAAAAGGATATCAGAAAAAATATTTTGTAAATTCAGGAAAAATATTGATACAGTTTATACTCTACGGCCTCTATGCCCACCTTTCCTTCTACAGTGGTCATGCGATTTGGGGGTGACTTCTTCAATCCTGCCAACTTGCAAACCAGCACGGGCTAAAGCACGGATACAAGCTTGAGCTCCAGGACCAGGAGTTTGAGACTTATTTCCACCAGGGGCTCTTACCTTAATATGTATACCTCTGACTCCCTTATCTCGAAGATCATTTGCAACACGAAAACCGCATTGCATAGCAGCATATGGATTAGATTCATCTCGATCTGCTTTCACTACCATTCCTCCAGAGCATTTAGCAAAAGTCTCAGCACCACTTAAATCAGTGGCTGTAACAATTGTATTATTGTACGAACTGAATATATGAACAATTGCCCATTTAGTTTCTTCTTTTTTACTCATTTTAGAACCCTACTTAACTTTTTTCTTTTACTGCTGATAATGGACTTTTTGGGGTAAAATCAATAAGCTCTTCTTCCTCCCTTTTAACAATGTAGGAAGGGGCATCAATTTTTTTCCCTCCTATCTGAATATGCCCATGAGTAATATATTGTCTTGCTTGATATATGGTGCTTGCTAGACCTCTTTCATAAACAAGAGTTTGGAGCCTTCTTTTTAAGAGATCTTCTGTTGTAAGAAGAAGTACATCTTCAAACTCCGCTTCGGAACCAATAATACCGAGCCTATCTAATTTCCGAATTAAAGTTTGCTGAACATCCTTAGCTTGATCATCAGATAATGCTCTAGATTGTCGTGCAATATCACGCCAATTTCCTAGCATTGTACGCATTTTCCAATATTCTCGTTTATTTCTAAGCCCATATTTACCAAGGAATTCGAGTTCTTCCAATATTCGATCTTTTTGAAATGGGTGTTTCGGTTTTTTAAATTTTTTCTTTAAACGTCTTGGATCTCCCATAATGGCACCTCAATTTACTTTTTTAGTTGTTGTTGACCTTTTCTCTTTCTCACTACACCTATAACTAGACCATGTCGACCAGTACTTTTTGTTCTTTGGCCACGCACTTTCAATTTCAAGTGATGTCTAACGCCTTTATAACTCTTCATCTTTTTCATTCTATCGATGTCTCTCCTAACAGTGATTTCTAATTTATTTCCGATAATATGAAGATCCTCACCTGTACGTAAATCTTTTGGTCGGTTTACCATCCAACTAGGGATACCATTTACCACGGGATTCATGATTATTTCTTCAATTTTATTTAGATCTTTTTCAGCAATGGCACCTATTCTTACATTTGAATCTATTCCAGCTACTTTTACGATAGCTTGGGCGAATCTTCCACCTATACCTCTAATCTGTGTTAAAGCATGTTCAACTTGGGCATTTCCATCTACCTGTGTTCTCAATTTACGAAAGAACACCTTTTCTCGAAAATTTTTTGGTCGAACAGCGGATAAAGAACTCATGAGAACTCAATAAATTAAGAATATGTTTTCTTTTTCAATTTAATGTTAGTAAATACAGAATTTAATATTAAATTTTTGGTTTTAATTGAGGTTAAGTTAGAGGATTTGTAAATTTCTTAAAACTTAAAAGTCTAATAATTAGGTACTCTTTTAAATTCTTCTAATTTTAGATTTATATGTTTTTTACTCTTAGTTTTTTTGGAATTAGCTATTTTTTCTAACATGGGTAAACCGGGTTTCACATCTGCAATTGGTTTAGACTCAATTAATTTGTTTTTAATTAATTCATTGTATAATTCCTTTCCTTTTTCAGTCCGAATAAGAATAGTATTCCATCCTGAAGGAGATCCTATTGAACCAATTGAAATATCTGCTGATTCGGAGGTTAAATCATAACATACTTCACAATCTTCGCGAGCTAGATGCGAAATTTCTTTAATAGGGATATTTAGTTCTTCTCCTTTTTTGGTATAAATAAAGAATTTCCCTTTATTGATATCCATTTTTTTTGCATTATTAATATCTAAATCTAGTTTCTTACAAATATTTAATATAGATTCATAAGAAAAAGATTCCATGCAAAAAATCCCGATTCGATATTCGACATTATTTATTGAAGGTAATCCTATATTATAAATCTTAGATTTTAATAAAGCTTGCATTTGGCAGGGAACACCTACGATTGCTATTTTTTTCCCATTAAGCTCATTTTGATTTAAAATTTGTAAGTTAGGATTATTAACATATTTTGTACCCGCTGAGGAGAGGATATCTTCTTTGTTTTTGATAAAGAAAGGTTCAGGTCGCCAGAGAGTATTACTCATTTTAGCGCCAATAGCTACATCAATTTTGTTATTTTCTAAAAGAAATTGAATACACGTGCTTGAAATCCCTCCATCTTGACAAATTTCAGAAATTTCTTTTATTTTAGTTCTAGCGGAATAGGCTTCAATAAAAGAACCTATTTTACCATAATCTTTAATTTCAGGGGCATTATCTTGAACCATATTTAAAATTTTAACAGGTAAATATGTTCTAGGACAAACAAAATAACATAATCCACATCGAATACATTTATCTTCATCAATTTTTCCAAAACCATTGTAAATTTGAAGACAATTTACAGGGCAGATTCCTGCACACAATCCACAACCTGAACAGTTTTTAGATTCAAATATAACTTTTACAGGTTCATAAATTGTTTTGAGTTTTGAAATTTCTCCTTCTATTACTTTGATAGAAAAGTCTTTAAAGATGAGTTTTTCTGAATCTTCTTCATCTCCTTTAACTTTATCATACAACTCTTCTACATTTACAAGTTTTTCACTTCTTAGTAATTCAAATAAACACAATGTTTTATTTAAATCAATAGTGTTTGCTTGAGAAAATTTTTTTAAAGTTTTTAAGTTATTTTCTGAATTGTTTTTTAAGAAATTAAATAGAGAGTATTTTAATCTCTCCTCATCGAGCATTTTATAGAGAATGCCTTCATATTGTAGCTCATTATAAATTCCAGCTTTTAAAATATCCTTTTTAGCATCGATAAACGCTCGAATTCTATATGAATCTAAAGCATCTGCTAGATCTTTTAAAAATTCCCATGAAAGATTTTTTTCAAGACTCATAATTATACTTAATACTTATTAAATTCTTATTTCTCCGAAAACCCGGGCCTCGGGTCAGTTCCTTTTCAACTATTATTTTTTTGAAAAGATCATTCTATTTCGGATTATTTTTTTGGTAATGGAGGAAGCGCATGAATTCTGGAAGAAATATCTTCAACTGATTTTATAAATTTTTCAACTTCTGCGGCTGAACAAAAATACTGTTGAATTCTTTCTTCAGATACACCTTGATGTTTTAATAATTTCTTTAAGGTTAAAACATGCTCATATGTATTAATATTACCGTTACCGAATTCGCATTCTCCTTCTTTTCAAGAAATTATTGCCACACCATCGGCACCGTTTAGAAAAGCTTCCATAATAATGTGGATTCCAATTCGTCCAGTACATCTCACACGAATAAGATGAAAGTCTGTAGAATAAGATCTTCGTGTAACGCCTGTCAAATCTGCGGCAGAATAACCTCACTTATCACAGCCAAAAGCTATAATCCTTCTTGGACTATCTTTTTTTTTGTTGGACATTATTTTTTCCCTCTAATTTGCTGATTGTCTAATACTGTTAGATGGCATTTCTATTAATTCCGCTTCTTCGCATCCAATACCTTTAATTTCTTGAGTAAATTGTTTATCTCGATAATATTTTAAGTCAATAGCTCTTGCTGGACAGGAAGATATGCACACACCACAACCTTTACATTTTAAATCATCAACTTCAGCAATTTCATTCTCATTTACTTTTATTGCTTCGTATGTGCAGAGTTTTTCACATCTATGACAACCCATACACAGATTCTGGTCTACTTCAGCAATAATTAATTCTTGTTTAATAGTATCATGAGACAAAATAGTTGAAGCCTTACTCGCTGCAGCCAAAGCAGAAGATACTGAATAAGGAATATTTTTTGGCCCTGCAGCACACCCAGCAATATATATACCTATATCTTTTGTTTCTTGTGGATTCAAGCATCCATGAATTTCAGAGAGGAATCCTCCAGGACCTTTACTTAATCCCATTACATTGATGATTTCTTCAGTGCCTTTTGAAGGAATCATTCCTGTTGATAAGACTACTAAATCAGCGTCAATTTTTACAATTTCTCCAGTTAAAGATGAATAGGCTCTAACTTTTAGCTTATTTGTTTTAGGATCTTCTATAATTTCGCCTACTTTTCCTCTAATCATTCGAATACCGGTTTCTCTTATTTTTCTATAATATTCTTCGTTACCTTTATCTGTTGTTCGTATATCGATATAGAACAAAATCACATCCATATCTGGATATTCTTGCTTTAATAATTGAGCATTTTTAAGTGCGACATTACAACATACAAATGAACAATAAGGATTTGCGTTGACATCTCTAGAACCAACACATTGGATCATTACAACAGTTTTTGGTGTTTCCCCATTGGATATTCGATATACATGTCCTCCAGTAGGTCCAATCGGACTTAAAAGCCGTTCTAATTCTATTTGAGTTATAACATCAGGGTAATATCCATAATTATATTCATTTGACTCCCATATTGGATATTCATCCCAACCTGTCGCAACAATCACAGCTCCTACTTTAACATCTACATATTCTACTTCTTGCTCAAAATTAATTGCCTCAGCAGGACATATGCGTTCACAATTTTTGCAATCAATACATACGCTTTTATCCATCACAGCTAATTTAGGTACAGCTTGGGGAAAAGGTATAAATATTGCGCCTCTTTCACCTATACCTCTATCAAATTCACTGGGAACTTTAACAGGACATTTTGTTGTACATAATCCGCATCCCGTACATTTTTTTTCATCTACATACCGGGGGTTCTTCCGAATCTTAACTTTATAATCACCAGGAATACCACTAAATTCCACTACATCACTATATGTAAATAAGTTTATATTTGGATGTTTTGATGCATTTACCATTATTGGTGCTAAAACTCATATTCCACAATCATCAGTTGGATAAATTCTATCTAATTGTGCCATTTTACCACCAATTGTAGCTTCTTTCTCAACTAAATAAACAGGGATCCCTTGATTAGCTAAATCTAAAGCAGCATTCATCCCAGCAATACCTGCTCCAACGATTAACACTGCTTTTTCGACGGGGATTTCTTTTCTAGGAATATTTTCTAATTCACGTGCTCGATTAATTCCTGCTTTAACCAATCTTATAGCTTTCTCAGTCGCATTTTTTTTATCGTCTCTGTGAACAAAAGAACAGTGTTCTCTTAAATTTACCATTTGAAAATAATAAGGACTTAGACCAGCTTCAACTAATACGGCTCGATAAGTTGGTTCATGAATTTTTGGTGTACAAGCAGCAACTACCACTCTATTTAGATCCTGTTCCAAAATATCATTTCTGATAGTATTTTGCCCTGGATCTGAACATGTGAATGAATTAACTCTAGAAATGACTACATTTGGTAAGTTTTCTATTGCAGTTTTGACTACATCGCAATCAACAGAAGCTTTAATATTCACGCCTCACTCGCATATATATACTCCAATTCTCGGTACATCCATGGTCTGTTTGTCAGACATCTTTTTCACCTTTTTGTATAGCGTCACCACAATTTTTTGATAATTTGAAATTTATTACCTAATTTTATTGAGATTTGAAATTAATGAAATAATTTATTTTTTCTGATTAGAGTTCAATAAGTGGTATTAATTATTTT
>JBHLNW010000133.1:0-8342 GCA_048941185.1 Promethearchaeota archaeon | reverse complement strand
TTTTCTGGTAGTTTTGACATTGTTGATACGAGAGCACCTGTAATTGAAAATCTTATCGAAATTGATGATCCTTTAGAGTTGGGAAATATATTAACAATAACAGTAAATTGTACTGATTTATCAAGCATTAACTTGGCTAAAATTGAATATTTAGGCTCTAATCATACCATGACAAATATAACTGGAGAGATATGGCAATATAATACTTGGAGACCACATAGCACGGGGAATTTGTCTTATACCATATGGGTAGAAGATAATAACAATAATTGGGCTTTTATTAGTGATTGGATCTTAGTTCAAGATACGACACCTCCAAATTATTCTGATTTGACCGAAAGCGCTAAAATTGTAGAATTAGGTGATCAGTTAACCATATCGATTAATGCCACCGATTTAGCTAATATTAAAGAGGTTTCAATAGAATTTGATAACTCTAATCACACTATGACAAAAATAGGCGGTGATATATGGCAGTATAATTCTTGGGTACCAAATTCAATTGGGAATTATACTTATACAATTTATATCACAGATTATAATGAAAATTTAAATTATGTCGGGAGTTCGATATTATTTCAGGATACTAAATTACCTTTATATTCTAATTTATTTGAAAGTGCAGATCCTCTAGAATTAGGTGATAATCTGATTTTTCGAATAGATGTCTATGATTTTGCTGGGATCAACCAAACATTTATAGAATATGAAGGGGCAAATCATTCTATGACAAATATTTACGGGGATACGTGGCAATTTGATTTATGGACACCAAATAACTGGATTGTTTATCAATATAGAATCCATATCGAAGATAATAGTGGTAATTGGAATTTCTTAGCAACAAACATTACCGTTCAAGATACAATCCCTCCTTCACAGCCATTACTTGCCTACAGTCCAAGTGGAGATGTTAGTGGCATCCTAGTGTTTGATTGGATAGATGGTTCTGATCCTTCGGGTATTTCTTATTACATTTTAATCATTGATAATGAGACCAATCCATTAGCAACTCCAGGATATGTATACATCTTTAATATTACAAATGTCGGACCAGAAAGTAGTTATTGTGAATTACCTGAAATTTTATCTCCTGGAAAATATTATTTTTTCTTGGCTCAAGTTGATGGAGTAGGGCAACAGGGTAGTTATACCATGGGGACTTTTACAGTTATTGAGAATGGCACTCCTGGGAATAATCTTTTTCTTATAATAGGAATAATACTCGCAAGTGCAATTGGTTCTGTATCAGCAATAATTTTAATAAGAAGAAAACTGAAAAAGGACATTGTTCCACAACGTGAAAAGATACCTTTTAAAATTATATCTACACATATTAATAAGCTTTCAAGCACACAAGTTACACTACACCCAGAAGAAATTCAAACTATGGCTGATGAGAAAGAGATTGCAATTCAAATTAACGAAATTAAACATCTGGGGGAGGAGCTCTTTGCTGAAGGTGCATATTTAGAAGCTCAAAAGCAATTTATGCTTGGAAGAGATCTTCTAACCAATCTAGGAAAAGAAGAAGAGGCAAAATTATTTTCAGATTTGATCTCTGGAATTGAAGGATTAATAGAAGAACGTGAAAAGAGAATAGAAACATTAGAAAAAGTAAAAATTGAGGGGAATTCTGTACAAATATTTGAATTGTATCATGAGATTATCGCTATATCAAAAAAATTAAGAGATCCAGATACTGCAAGTTTTTATCAGTCAGACTTAATTCAATTCTTTCAAACTAATAGGCTGAAAGTTATCGATTTACAAGAACATAGAAATATTTTAGAGCAAAAGGCGGATTCTTTATTGGTTAATAATCAGTGTGAAATTGCAGCTCAAACATATGGAAAATGTGAAAGAATTTCTAAACTATTCATACAATTAGAAAGAGACGGAGAAGTTGCAAATCTTGAAAAATTTAGAAACAAAAAAACTGATTGTTTTAATAGAATTAAAGAAAATGAATTCTAGGTTTAACTAGGAAGACTTTTTTCTTTTCAAATTTGCATTAAAACCTACCAGTTGTTAAAGTGAATATTCGTAAACTTTTGAAGAAAATTAAGAACAGATAAAACATTAAAGAAATAAAATGGTTTATCTTTCATCTTACTTAGGTTTTTATCGAATTAATAGATAAAAGAGAAAAACCTTCAAAATAATTTCTTATGTTATATCCAGTTATTTAAAATAAATTTATATACACGTTTTCTCTTTATTTTTAAAGATAAGAATATAGCATACTCATTTGTCTAAGATTAATATTTTTTTTTTCAATCAATTTCAAATAGATGAGATGAGAGAAGAACGATGGGAAAAAGAAATTCAAAACAGAAAAACCGCTTTTATTTAACTTTCTTCATCCTTTTGTTAAATATTATTTCAATTGCTTTCCTTCCAAATACCAAATTTGAGGTAAAAAATTATGAGGATATTGAGGATGATTCAAATTTATTAATCCATACTTCTTCAAATGGACCTTCTAATAGACACTTTTTTAAATATTATAAAGTGATAACGATTGATAACAACAAGGTTTCTGGAACAGGGAGCCATAAGAATTTTCCTTTATTAATTTCTATTTTGGATTCAGACTTACATGAGGATGTTCAGTCAAACGGGAATGATATTGCGTTTGCAAATGATACAGATTGGCTGGACCATGAAATGGAGCTTTTTAACCAAACTTATAATAGTACTCATGCAAAGTTAATTGTTTGGGTTCGTATTCCTAATCTCTCTACCTCAATAGATACCCAAATTCGTATGTATTATGGCAATTCAACGATGGGAGCAAGGGAGAATCCCACAGGGGTGTGGGATGATAATTATGAATTCGTACTTCATATGAATCAGGATCCTACCTCCTCTGATATCCTAGATAGTACTTCTAATGGATTTGATTTTGATGTTGAAGTTTCGGGAAGTATGACATCGGATGATCTTGTTTATGGTCAAACTGGAAAAGCACTTGCTTTTGATGGGGTAGACGATTATATTTTTCTGCCGGTTTCTGAAGGCTTTTCCGGACCAATTGAAAAAATGACCTTTGAATTTTGGATTATGCTTCCTGATGGAGGGCCACCACCCTCAAGAGATTACTTAGGTGCTCCTGCTACTGCATCTGGTCATCCTTACCTTTCATTTTATGATGATTCTTTTGAATTTAAAATTGCAACAGTTACACCAGATTCAGAAGTTCTTAACTCGGGACAAACAACATTCAATGCTGGAACATGGTACCATTTCTCGGCAGTATGGGATGGAACAGGTGCTGGTCTCCACAGAATTTATATAAATGGTTCAATAGACAGCGAGGATCTTAGTGTTAAATTGGGTAATCATGTTGCTTGGAACACATTTTCTATTGGAGCAGAAGATGATGATGCTGACGGTCCTGGAGGATCGGGAGGTAGTAGAGAAATTAAAGCAACTCTGAGCGAGTTTCGTTTGTCTAAAGTAGTTAGATCGGCAGAATGGATTGCGACGGAATATGAAAATCAGAATGATCCTAATTCTTTTTATTCAATTGGAAACGCAAATAGTATATCAGGTCATCCACCTAATGCTCATTACTTCTCAAATTATAAAGAAATAATAATAGATCACACAAAAGTGAGTGGTCAAACTGATCTTCTTAATTTTCCTGTTTTATTATCCTGTTTTGATAAAGATTTACATGAAAATGTCCTTCAATCAAATGGAAATGATATTGCCTTTTCTGATGGCGTATCTTGGTTATATCATGAAATAGAGTTTTTCAATAAATCTTATAATAATACTCACGCTCAATTAGTAGCTTGGGTTCGTATACCAAGATTATTGACATCTTTGGATACAATTATTCGTATGTATTATGGAAATTCTACGATAAGCTCACTAGAAAATCCCACAGGAGTTTGGGATGATAATTATATAGGAATATGGCATCTATCAGAAGATCCTACGGGAACAGTGTATGATTCTACTACTAATAATAACGATGGCTCTTCTTATGGTTCAATGGATTCTGGAGATCAAATTGTTGGGAAAATAGATGGAAGCATAAATTTTGACGGAAATGATGATAACATTGCGACAGAAGAAAATAATTTTCTTGCCGGTTGTTCAAGTCTTACAATGTCTGCTTGGATAAAACCCCTTAGCACTCAATCAGATTATTGTGGAATAATTGAATATGATAATACTACTGATGTTAGTAGTTTTGATGCAGGTATGGAATTACGATCAACAAGAGTTCCTAGAGTTAATGTTTGGACAACATCAGGATTTGAATATGTAGATTCATCTGTAGTTTTACCTACTTCACAATTTACTTATTTTGTGTTTGTATATGACGGAGATTTAAATATATATTTGGATGGATCTTTTGACAGTTCTACACCTCACAGCGGAAATGTAAGGAATAATCTTAGGTATATAAATATTGGTAGAAATACTCATGATGGAAGGAGTTTTAATGGAATTATTGATGAGGCTCGTATTTCAAACATTAATCGTTCAGCTGATTGGATATCTACTGAATATAACAATCAATATGATCCAGTTAATTTTTATTCAATTGGAAAAGAATACCCCGTGTCAGGTCTTCCATCTTATGAGCATTATTTCGGCTATTACAAAAAGATAACAATAGACAATGCAATGGTGAGTGGTTCACATGAACTTATTAACTTTCCTCTATTGATTTCTATTTTGGATGAAGATTTATATTCCAAAGTTCAAGAGGATGGTGATGATATCGCATTTACATACAATGGTGCGTGGTTAGATCATGAAATTGAACTCTTTGATCAAGATTATAATGGTACTCATGCTCAACTTATTGCTTGGATTTCTTTACCAAGATTATCAACATCAGAAAATACGGTTATTCGTATGTATTATGGGAATTCTACTATGAATTCACGTCAAAATCCTTCAAATGTTTGGACAAAAAATTATAAGGGGGTGTGGCATCTTAAAGAGGATCCTTCTGGTCCCACACCTCAATTTTCTGACAGTACAGCATATAATAATGATGGAACAGCTGTTAATTTATTTTCATCAAATCAAACTTCTGGTAAAATTGATGGTGGGCTTATATTTAATGATGAAAATGAAGCTTGTGTTAATGTTTCGGATGATAATAGCCTTGATTTGAATAGTGATATGACTATTTCAGCATGGGTAAAAACATCAGATAATGAACCAGATGTAGATATTGTTATAACTAAATGGTCTTCAAATCCCCCTAATCAAAATTATTGGTTTGGAAAGCTTAATAGTAATGATTTCGCTTTCTATGTTGATTCTACTCAAAACGTTTTAATGAATCTAAACTTGGTTAATGATAATAATTGGCATTATGTTGTTGGAGTGGCAGATTCAACTAATTCTTTACTAAGAATTTATCTTGATGGAGTACAAAGAAACACTGCGGCGTATAGTGGAAGTTCACAGACTGGAACTCATTTTCTAAATATTGGAAGAAGTTCTGGAATTATAGAACAAGAATGGAATGGAAAAATTGATGAGGTACGTGTTTTAAATACGGTTCGGTCTGCTGACTGGCTGGCTACGGAATTTGATAATCAAAATGATCCTCAATTTTTCTTAACCATGGGTTCGGAGGAAAAGATCGATAATACACCTCCTACATATTCCAATCTAATAGAAAGTTCCAATCCATTAGAATTAGGAGATACTGAGATTATTACTATAAATGTTTCCGATCCTTCCGGAATTAGTCAAGTTAGACTTGAAATTGAAGATGCAAATTATTCTATGAGCAATATCGGTGGAAACACGTGGCAAAATGATAGTTGGACTCCTAGTAGTGTAGGTAATTATTCATATACAATATGGATGGAAGATAATTTTAATAATTGGAATTTCACCGTGGGTACCATCGAAGTGATTGACACTACTCCCCCCTCTTATTCAAACTTAATTGAAAGTCAGGATCCTATACAATCGGGAAAAAATGAAACAATTGAAATTAATGTGTATGATTTATCTGGCGTGAATCAAACCTTATTAGAATATGAATCAACAAATCATAGTATGGTTTTTCAGGGTGGAAATAAATGGAGTTGGAGTAAATGGCAACCTACACTCCCATTTAATCCTTATAAAATTTATATGCAAGATAATCAAGACAATTGGAATGTGGTCAGTGGGAATATAACTGTAATAACTACAACCGCACCAATTATTGAAAATCTGACCGAAATTGAGGATCCCTTAGAATTAGGTAATAATTTTATTGTGCAAATAGATGTTAAATCTAATGAATCTATGGTTGATACCGTATTGATCGAATTGGATGGCATAAATCGTACAATGAGTAATGTATCGGGAAATACCTATGAATATATTTGGAATAGTTCAGAATATATAGAGAGTGGTTATTCAGTTGGAATCCCCATAAATTATATAATTTATGCAAATGATTCAAATAATAATTGGGCACTCCAATACCAAGCTAGCTTTGAAATTAAAGACACGATTGGTCCTACTTTTTCCGCACTTTCTGAAAGTGCTGAAGAATTAGAACTTGGAGATATAGAGACAATCACTATTAATTGTACTGATTTAGCAGGAATTAATGAAGTTAGAATAGAATTTGAAACACTAAATGAGCTAATGATAAATTTAGGTGGAAATAAATGGCTGTATAATTGGACTCCTAGTAGTGTAGGTAATAAATCATATACGATATGGGCAAAAGATAATAATACTAATTGGAATTTTATTAGTAATTCAATTATAGTTCAAGATACTACCCCTCCAGTCTACTCAGATTTGACGGAAAGTGCTAAAATTGTTGAATTAGGTACCACCTTAACTATCTCGGTTAAAGCCACCGATCTAGCTGATATCAAAGAAGTGTTAATAGAATATGAAAATTCTAATCATTCGATGGCATATATAGGCGAAGATATATGGGATTGTGATTTTTGGATTCCAAATTCAATTGGTAATTATAGTTATAAAATATTTATAAGAGATAATAATGAAAATTTAGCTAATCTTAGTAGTTGGATATTATTTGAAGATAATATAGATCCCATTTATTCTAATTTGGCTGAAACTGCTGATCCTCTAGAGTTAGGTGATAACCAAATCATCAGAATAGACATCTATGACTTCGCAGGTATTAATCGAACCTTAATAGAATTCGAAGGAGCGAATCATTCCATGACTAAAATATTCATGACAAATACATGGCAGTATAATTTATGGACACCAAATAATTGGATTGTTTATCAATATAGAATCCATATAGAAGATAACAGCGGAAATTGGAATAATGTAGTAGGAAATTTTACAGTTCAAGATACAACACCTCCTCCATCACCAATACTGACTAATAGTCCTAGTGGTGATGTTAGTGGTAAATTAGTGTTTGATTGGTCTGATGGAGTTGATCCTTCTGGTATTTCTTTTTATATCCTGATAATTGATAATGAGACTAATCCATTAGCAACTCCGGGATATGTATACATCTTTAATATTACAAATACCGGACCAGGAAGTAGTTATTGCGAATTACCTGAAATTCTCCCTCCTGGGGAATATTATTTTTTCTTGGCTCAAGTTGATGGAGTAGGGCAACAGGGCAGTTATACCATGGGGACTTTTACAGTTATTGAGAATGGCACTCCTGGGAATAATATTTTTCTTATAATCGGAATAATTCTAGTAAGTGCAATTGGTTCTGTATCAGCAATAATTTTAATAAGAAGAAAGCTGAAAAAGGATATTGTTCCATCACGTAAAAAGATACCTTTTAAAATTATATCTTCACATATTAATAAACTTTCAAGCACACAAGTTACACTAGACTCAGAAGAAATTCAAACTATGACTGACGAGAAAGAGATTGCAATTCAAATTAACGAAATTAAACATATGGGGGAGGAGCTCTTTGCTGAAGGTGCATATTTAGAAGCTCAAAAGCAATTTATGCTTGGAAGAGATCTTCTAACTAACCTAGGAAGAGAAGACGAGGCAAAACTATTTTCGGATTTGATCTCTGGAATTGAAGGATTAATAGTAGAACGTGAAAAGAGATTGGAAATATTAGAAAAAGTAAAAATTGAGGGGAATTCTGTACAAGTATTTGAAATATATCATGAGATTATTGCTATATCAAAAAAGTTAAGAGATCCAGATACTGCAAGTTTTTATCAGTCAGAATTAATTAATTATTTTCAAAATAATTTGAATTTTGTAGATTTAGAAAATTATAGATATGAATTAAATCAAAAAGCAGGATCTTTAATCGAAAATAATATATTTGAGATTGCTGCACAATTATTTGAAAAATGTGAAAATATTTCTCAATTATTCGT
>JBHLNW010000026.1:0-35851 GCA_048941185.1 Promethearchaeota archaeon | reverse complement strand
AAATCACTTCTCCAAACATATATCATACCATTTCCTTCACATAATTCACATTTTTTTGTATCTTCCTTAGGATATACGAAATAATTCAATTTTAAGATCACCTTTTTTGAGAGGAGATAGTATTTTAGCACATTTCATGTAATTTGAAATTTGAGAATTCCAAGAATATATTAAATATCTACCTATATAAATGTTTTCATTAATATTGAAATTTGGGATCAAATTGAATCAGATTGTCAAGAAAATTTTAATAATATATAAACTCTTTAGTCATATATTCAATCTAGTAAGGGATAAGAACTAATAATGACCGAAAATTTAAAGAAATGGCATGCTCCTTGTGGAATTTTTTGCAAGAGATGCCCAGGATTAAAGATTTATAAATGTAAAGGATGTCGAGAGCAAAAAGGTCAAATTCTTAAGTTTCCAATATGTAAGACATACGAGTGTGTCACAAATAAAGGATATGAATTTTGCCATGAATGTGCTGAATTTCCTTGTGAAAAGTTACAACCAATAGTAAATTTCGAAATCTTTGAACCACATAATTCAAAAGTATATAATTTAGTTATGATTCAAAAATGTGGATTGGAAGAATGGAATAAAATCTGTGATAAAAAATCTACTTTTTATTATCAAGGAAGAAAAATTCAATATGGGGGTGACCCTTTAACTTTAGAAAAAAAGGATCCTAATCTATACAAAAAAAAGAAAAAAGAAGATTAGGTTTAACTAGAATAATTTATTTATAAAGGAGATTTGTTAAAGATCTCTTAAAGAATTAATGAAATTTACTCTGACTTCTTTTGCACTTTTGCTGCTTCTTTTTCAACTTTTCTTGCTTCTTTTTCTACTCTGTCAGTTTCTTTTTTAATTTTAGCGTCTTCTTTTTGCACTTCTTCAGTATGTTTCCTAGATTCCTTAGATTCTACCACTTCTTTTCTTTCATGTGCTGCATAATCTTCCTTCGTGGCTTTTCTTATAGCTTCTGAGCCACATTTTTCGCAATATTGCGTACTTGAGTGAGTGAATTCTCCACATGAATCACAGATCAGTTTATATGTCTTTTTGAACATTTTCTTGTCCAATTTTGCTCACATCTCCAAAATTTTAGTTTTTTCAACTTTTCTTTACTTTATTTAGAAGCTATTAAGATTTATATATTTATATGTATAGGTCTAATTTTTAAAATAGAATAAAAATTTTCCACTTTTACTGATAGATATCTCGATTTTCATTAAAATAAAATTTTAAATTCTCAGATTTTCATAAAATAATCTAATGTCGTATTTTTTAAAGGAACTTTTTTCTTGGGTGTACGAGGTTTCCATTTTAACAACCGATTCTCTGGAAGATATGGATGTTGGACAAGAACATATTCTACATATCTATCATCATCATTTATCATCACAAGTACATTTCCAAAATGAGAAAGAATTTTTCCTCCCTTCGGTCTAAAAAGCGAATGTTCGTGCAAGGGAGCCGTTATAATGATAAGAGGCTTTGTTTTCCAGAGTATTTGTTTAATTCCGTCTATAGTTCTTAGCAGATCTTCAAAAGTCTGTTTTTCGTAGCCTTCAAACAGAGTTGTAATTCCTGAGATTAGCACAACCTTCACATCTTCAAGTGTGGAAAGTCTATTCTCCAAAATCTCGACCATTTGGTCCCATGTGAAGGCTCGTGAAATAAGAATATTCTCTAGCACTTTCCGAGGCGAAAGGTTCTGGGAAACCGCAAACTTGCTAACATTATAAGGATTAAACCTATTATTCCCATCTATAAAGGCAACTCTAATGTTTTCTCCAAGTCCTCCATTGTTAAAAGCTTTTTGAGCAATAACGGCTGTTGTTAATAAAATGTTGGTGGTTAGTTTCTTATCACCATAAAGCAAATATACCAAATCTCGATGAAAACCCCCAGAAAGCAACTCATCTAATGTGCTATCGCCACTTGAAATAAGAGAAATGTTATTGTTCTTTTTATATAATGTGAATCCTGTCTGATTCAGAGTCATCATGTGATATAACGATTCTTCAAAATAAAACAAAGATACACCGACAATTTTCTGAAGTATTCGTAATTTCTCCAAAGGAAAATAATATTGTTTCTTTCTACAAGAAGAAACATTCTCTTAAAGGTAAAATTGTTTCATGAAGAGGGAGGGAGGTGATTGAAAGTAAAAATAAAAATAAAGAAAGATTGTGGAAATGGTATATAAATGATAATATTGACTTAGTATTTTGAAAAAAGATTGCTAAATATGTTTGATTGGCAGAATCAAAATTTATAATAAGGATTGTACAATATCAATCTTGCAAATTTAAAATTAAAAATAATTCAAGGAATTAAAATGTCAAAATATAAAGATAGGTTCTGGAAATCAAATTGGGATGCAAACATTAAGGATCTAGATCCTATGGAGTTTGAAGCCTCTTTTACTGAAATCACACAAAGAACATTTGAAGAATTACCTGAAAAGTTAGCAATTGCGTTCTATGGAACAGAAATCTCTTATGGCGAATTGGATAAGTTATCAAATGAATTTGCTCATATGTTAATTGAGAATGGAATGAAAAAAGGGGACGTATTAGGAATAAATACTGCTAATATTCCTGAATATATAATTGGTATTTTAGGTGCTTTAAAAGCAGGGATTATCGTTTCAGGCGTCTCTCCTCTTCTTTCCGCAGTTCAAATAGAGTATCAACTAAATGATTTGGGAGCTGGAGGGAAACAAGTTGCTTTGCTTACCTTAGATGCCATTTTTGCAGGTCATATAACAAAGATATATACCAAAATTCCATCGTTAAAACTAGTTATTACTACTTCAGTCGGTGGATTCATGCCTAAAATGTTGGCAACACTAGGAAAATTGGTTGGCAAAATACCAAAGGGTAAAGTTACTCCACTAGAAGGAGTCACTGTGCTTGAGTATCATAAACAAATTAAAGGCAAGTACCCCGATGACTTACCAGATGTAAAAGTAAATCCAGACGATATTGCCTTTATTCAATACACTGGTGGAACTACAGGACCGCCAAAAGGAGCGAAGTTAAGCCATAGAAATTTCGTTGCGGACATTAAAATCTTTCAGCATTGGCTTAGTTGGGAGTTTGGAGCAGGTTTTGGATTGTCGGGGTTCCCATTTTTCCATATTGCAGGATTATTTACATGTGCAAATGTAATAATGCTAGGTTGGAGTCAGATTTTAATCCCAAATCCAAGAGATACTGATCATATCATTAAAGAAATGCTAAAATATAGGCCCACAGCTTTAGCAAATGTACCAACCTTATATCAAATGTTGGTTAAAAATCCAAAGTTCAATAAAATCGATAGAGATATGATTGATTATGCAATTTCGGCAGCTGCACCTTTTCCAAAAGAATCACAAGAGATATTTGAGAGTATAATAGGTGAGGGAAAACTTATTGAATTATATGGAATGACTGAAACTTCACCTTTGACAATTGGCAATCCTTCAAAAGGGAAGAAAAAGTTAGGACACATCGGTTTACCTTTCCCTAATGTAGAGTTTAAGCTTGTAGATCCTGAATCAGGTAAAATAGTACCTCTAGGTGAAGCTGGAGAGATTTGTGTCAAAGGTCCAATGGTTATGGAAGGATACCATAACAAACCAGAAGAAACTGAGAAAGCTATTGATTCAGACGGATTTATGCATACTGGTGATGTTGGAATTATGGATGAAGAAGGATATGTAAGAATTGCAGATCGAACAAAAGATATGATTATTGTTGGTGGATATAAAGTTTTCTCAGCAAAATTGGAGGACACATTGACAAAGCATCCTGCTATTGAAATGGTAGCCACTATTGGCATTCCAAATCCTGACAGACCAGGTTCTGAACTAGTGAAAGCCATAATACAAATTGCACCAGATTATGAATATGACAATCAAGAAGCATTAAAGGAAGAGATTTTAGCATTTGCAAAGAAAGAATGTGCGCCTTATGAAGTTCCTAAGATCATTGAATTCACAGAAGAGTTACCTCTTACCGTTGTCGGCAAAGTAGATAAGAAATTGTTAAGAAACCATTAATCTGAATAATATAAAGTTTTCACACGTTTAAATTTTTTTTATTATACTTTTTCCCAATTTTTTATTTTTAAAAAATCATACAATTTCAAGAAAATCCTTATTGACTTCTTAAAGAATATATAATTTTAATAAACCTTTTTAATAAAAAATGGTTTATTAAAGATCACAATTCGATTTTGAATTGTTTTGAACAGAATAAAAATGTGAATAAAAAAATGTCAAATCCATACGAAAGTCGTTTTTGGAAGAAAAACTGGGATCCTGGAATGGAAGACGTTGACCAAAAAGAATTTGAAACTACGTATCCAGAAATGATAAGACCTATATTTGAAAAATTTTCCGATAAAATGGCACTTGCTTATCAAGGATTAGAAATTAGTTTTGGTGAGGTAGATAGATATTCTAATCAATTTGCTAATATGCTAATTGAAAATGGATTTCAAAAAGGAGATGTAGTTGGAATTAATTTAGCAAATATTCCTGAATATGTATATTCTGTTTTAGGTACACTTAAGGCAGGATGTATTGTTTCAGGGGTCAGCCCTTTAATGTCTGATGTTCAAATGCATTATCAACTGGATGATCTTGGGAAAGGAGGTAAAAAAGTTGCTTTAGTAACACTTGATGCCATTTTTCAACATAGGTTGACAAAAATTGCTGATAAATTACCACAGCTCAAAGTTGTAATAGCAACAAGCGTAATTGGTTCCTTTTCTAAAGAAGACCAAGAAAAAATTAAAGCTGTAAGAGAAATCCCATCTGGGGAAGTAACTCCTTTGGAGGGGAAAACTGTTTATAATTTCCAAGATGATGTATTGACTAAATTTTCTGTTGATTTACCTAAAGTTGATATATCACCCGATGATATTGGTTGGATTCAATATACTGGCGGTACTACAGGTCCACCTAAAGGGGCTATGTTAAGTCATAGAAATTATGTTTCAAATATGAAAGGTATTATTAAATGGCTTCAATGGGAACAAGGGAAGGGAGTATTATTATCAGGTTTTCCAATGTTCCATGTTGCTGGTTTGACAGTGTGTCAAGGTGCTCTTTTTAATGGGATGAGTCAAATTATAATTGCTAATCCTCGTGATGCACTTCATATTTGTAATGAAATGAAGAAGTATAATCCAACAATGCTAGTAAATGTACCTTCCTTATATCAAATTTTAATCAATTTTCGTAAATTTAAAAGGTTAGATCATTCAAATTTAAGATTGTGCATCTCTGCAGCGGCTCCATTTCCGAAAGAATCCCAAGAAAGTTTAGAAAGCATAGTAGGTAAAGGAAAATTACTGGAACTTTGGGGAATGACTGAACTTTCTCCAGTTGCCAGTATGAATCCTTCTATAGGCACGAAAAAATTAGGTACAGTAGGTTTACCTTTTTTAAATGTCGATTTAAAAATTGTTAACCCTGAAACTAATGAAGTAGTCCCATTAGGAGAACCCGGCGAGCTTTGTGTAAGTGGCCCATTAGTTATGCAAGGATACTACAATAAACCAGAAGAAACAGCAAAAGCTATAGATAAAGATGGATATATGCACACTGGTGATGTTGGCATAATGGATGAGGATGGTTATATTCGAATTGTCGATCGTACAAAAGATATGATAATTGTTGGAGGATATAAAGTATTTTCGGCGAAAGTTGAAGATACATTAGCAAAACATCCTGCTATTGGGATGGTTGCATTAATCGGTCTCCGCAATCCAGATAGACCTGGCTCTGAAATCGTTAAAGCATTTATCCAAATTGATCCCGATTTTGAATTCGATGGAAATAAAGAAGTATTAAAAGAAGATATAATAAATTTCTCTAAAGATAACTTGGCCCCATATGAAGTTCCCAAATTAATAGAATTCTCAGAAGAACTCCCTCTTACAGTTATAGGCAAAATTGATAAGAAAATTCTAAGATCTGGCTAACCTAATCGATATATCTTTAATTATTTTTTTCTTTTTTCTTTAATTTAAGTTTATATGGTTCTCAACTATATCTACAACCTTTGGTAGTACATCTCCTATTTTTTCATGAATTACAACATCAGCAGCTGAATCCATATCCGTCTCTTGAATATTTATAATAGCCAGTTTAGCTCCAGTAGCTAAAACCCGAGGAGGATACCAAGCTACAGGATAAACTACAAGAGAGGACCCTAAAACCAGAATTAAATCGCATTCTTCAAGCATTTTATCTGCTGCTTCAAATGTTTGAGACTCAAGTGGCTCACCGAAAAAAATGGCATTTGGTTTAAGCATGCCTCTGCATTTTTCACAAGAAGGTGAATAATTCCCCGTCATAACTTGATTTACCATGAAAGTTATTTCATAGATCTGCCCACAAGTCATACATTTCGCTTCATAAGCATTACCATGAAATTCCACTATATTTTTAGTCTTAGCTTTATGATGTAATCTATCAATATTTTGTGTAAGAACTCCTTTTAACTTTCCAAGTTTTTGAAGCTTAGTTAATGCTTTGTGTCCTTTATTTGGTCGCGCTTTGAAAATTTGCTTTCCAGTTTCTAACATAAATTGTAAATTCTTACTCGTATTAGCTATGTAGGAATGAATCGATGCGAATTCATATGGATCTACCTTTTCCCATAGACCCGTACCCGGTGATCTAAAATCCGCAATTCCGCTTTCAGTTGACATCCCTGCTCCTGTTAATGCCACGATATTGTTCGAGTAAAGAATTAAATCCGCTAATTTTTTAATTTTTTCTTCTAATGACTTCATCTATTAATATTTTTGAGTATATAATTTAGAAATATATTGTAATTAAATTACTATATAAAATATTTTATTTTCTTATGTTTTTATTGTATCAATGCTTGTTGAAGAATTTAAACAAATTAAATATGAAAAAGAAGAAAGCGGAATATTAACAGTTACCCTAAATTGGCCTGAAAAAAAAAATGCACTCTCACCATTAATGCTTCTTGAGATCTGGTACGCTTTGGATCATGCCGAAAACGATAAAGAAGTTAAAGTTATTATATTAACAGGATGTGAAGAAGCGGGAGCATTTTCTTCAGGAGGTTATTTTTCAGATGATGTACTGAAAGATATAACTGAAGAGTATAGAAAAGAAGTCAATTTGAGAGATATGGCATCAAAAAAGTTGTGTCTAAAGTTTTGGGACTTTTCTAAGCCGGTAATATCTGTACTAAATGGTTTTGCTGTAGGTGGGGGATTTACACTCCCTGTAATTTGTTCAGATTTAGTATATATGGCCGAAGATGCATGGTGGGCATTATTTTTTGTCAAAAGAGCAGTTATACCAGATTTTGCCACGACAGTTCTTTTACCATTAATTATAGGTTTCCATAAAGCAAAGGAATTACTTTACCTTGGTGATCGGATGAGAGCAAAGGACGCTGAAAGATTAGGCCTCGTAAATAAAATATTACCTAAAGAAAAATTAATGCCTTTTGCGAGAGAGCAAGCTTTAAGACTGATTCCACCTAAAGGACCTTCACTCTCAATAAAATTAATGAAGAAAACCTTTCATACATATTTTAGGGATATAATAGAAACACAGCTAGATTTAGAAAATAAAATGTGGAGTAGGGCAATTCGAAGTAAGGATTTCGGAGAATCTTTAAAAGCTTTAAGAGAAAAAAGAGATCCAACCTTTACAGGCATGTAAAATAAAAAAAAAAGGAATTGTACAAAAGTAATTTTTGGATTTCTGATATGGATCTATACACTCCTAAAAAATGAATTAAAAAAAAAAAATTAATAACGATTATTTTTATTTATTGAATATAATATATTATTATTAATAATTCTCAAACATGCAAAATTCATCATTTTTAATTAAAATGTATAATAGAAATGATGGATGAATGCTGATATTGAGTAAACCTAATTAGCCAAAATGGTGAGACGGTAAAATCACTGAAATAAAAAAATCATTTATCTATAAGCTTTGTATCGTAGGCGACGGTGGTGTAGGTAAAACATCTATGGTCTTACGCTACTGTGAGAACTCATTCAAGGAAAACTATATCATGACAATTGGATCTAATTTTTCGACAAAGCAGGTTGACTTGGAAGAGTATCCGAACTATTTAGTAAAGCTACAATTATGGGATCTTGCTGGACAGAAACATTTTAGTTTTGTACGTCCACCTTTTTACCGAGGAAGTAGCGCAACTGTATACACATTTGATCTTACACGAAGGAGCTCGTTTCAAAATATCTTAAATTGGAAAGCTGAAGTAGAAAAAGTAATTGGTGATGATAAACCATCTATTTTAGTTGGAAATAAAATAGATTTGGCAAATCAGGGACAAAGAGAAGTTGGATTGGGAGAGGGTGAAGCTTTAAAAGAAGAGTTAAACTCAATAGCCTATATTGAAACAAGTGCTAAGGATAACATTAGGGTTAAGCCTGTTTTTAAAGATTTAACTCTAGCAATTTTAGAGAAGACTAAAAAGGTATAGCTTTTTATTTGTTATAAACCATAAATTAAAATTTAGTTGTATATTTTAAAAGTATAAAATTAAATAAGAGTAGGTAAATTAAATGTTTGGTGCAGCAGGTAGGGCTTACGATCGTGCACTGACCGTCTTCAGCCCGGAGGGGCGCTTATTCCAGGTAGAGTATGCACTAGAAGCAGTCAGACGAGGCACGCTCGCTGTAGCTGTTAAATCAAAAGAAGATGTATGTTTAGCGGCACAAATCAAGATTGCATCTTCATTGATGGATATTAAATCAATAGATAAAATCTTTCAAGTAGACGAGCATATTGGAGTTGCAATCTCAGGATTACATGCAGATGCTCGAGCACTTATAAATTATGCAAGAGTTCAAGCTCAATCATTTAGGTTAACATATGATGAACCTGTTCGCCTAAATATGTTAACAAAAACAATTGCTGATTTAAAACAACAATATTGCCAGTTTGGAGGCGTAAGACCATGGGGTTGTGCGCTTTTTTTCATCGGAATTGATGCTCGAGGCACACAGATTTTCACAACATCTCCAAGTGGAATTTACCGTTCATTTAAAGCATATGCTATTGGGATAGGAGAGGCAACAGCTAGGGAACATCTTATTAAAAATTATAAAGAAAATATGACTTTTGATGAAGTAGTTAATCTAACCCTAAATACATTGAAGGAATCAATTGATGAAGAAGCTACAAAGGAAAATGTTCGCTTAGCATGGGTAAAAAGTGAAGATAAAAAGTTTCATATGTGTAATGAACAAGAAGTAGAAGAATTTTTGGCTAAATTAACATAAATCTTATTTTTAAAATCACTATAAAAGATTTTATTTTCTAAATTTATATTATAGATATTAATAAAATATCTAGAATTTTTCTTACTAAATTGAATAGGGAATTTTTATGGGTAAGAAGAAAAAGATCAGAGAAGAATTTGACACACTTTTTCAGAAAGGCGATGAAAAGGCAATTAAAAAGATGTTAGATAAGAATCCATGGCTACTTGATGAAGTTTCACATTCTTTGGACGCAGGAATGGAAGAGCAAAATCAAGTTATTGCTGCTTTAGGTGTAATGGAGGATGAACTTGGTGGATCTGTACCGATTGATGAAATTGTTTTTAGCTTGAGAGTAGATTTTAACATTCGTAAAACTGAGGATGAGATACATACAATTTTAACAAATGTTGAAAAATTAAATCTGGTAAAAAGAGATACCAATGGATGGAGTCTAACGAATGAAGGAGGGAAAATTTGCGACGATTTTCTTAATAGAAATCTAGGAAAATTTGAAATATAATTGATTAAATATTTATTTTCGGTTAATGATTTTTAAATTAAAACTAAATTATAATTTATACTTATAATGTGTTTTATAATTATAGATTAATTCTTAATTCTCCTTTAAGGTAGATAAATTTTATGGAAGAGAAAAGAGAGGAAGATTTAGACAAGGAATTCGATGAAGAGGAATTAGATTTAACAAAAGATGCTTTTTTTTCTGATTTAATGGCTATGGAAGATGAAATTGCCAATGACGCTTATGAATTAGTGGAGCATGCTGTTAATCTAATAAAAACACAGTTTTATGATGATAGTATTGAGATTTTACGTCAAGCAATTGGATTATATACTCAAATAAATAGAACAGAAGAAATTAAAGCTATAAATGATAAAATTTCAGAAGTATATATTCTTAAAGAACAAGCATTCAGAGAAACAGAGGTAAAAAAAGATGAAATAATTGAATTAGTTGATGAACCTGAGGTAATCGAAGAGTATCAAGTGATCAAAGAGACTAAAGTAATAGAGGAACCTAAAGTTGAAGTTGATATGTTAAAAAAGGCTGATCAATTAATAGTTGAAGCTCATGAATTAGCTAATAATAATGATTTTGAGGGTGCACTTGATAAATATGATGAAGCTGAAAATCTTCTTGAGGAGCTTGACAAGTCCGATGAAATTGAAAGATTATATTCATTAATTGAAGAATGCTATAATAAGAAGGCAGAATACTTACAAAGCATCAAAAAAGAAAAATCAAAAGAGATACTAGAATTAGAAACACTTCCAAAGAAAGATCAAAAAATAGAAAAAAAGTTACAACAATTTATTGATGCTAAAAAGCGAGAAGAACAGATTTCTTCTAAAGCATATGATATTTTAGACCAAGCGGTAGAATATGCCAAGATACATGAGTATGATAAGGCAATAAAATTATATGTTGAAGGTGCTGAATTATTCGATGAATTGAACTGGATCTATGAGGCTAAAAGAATCAGAGATACAATAGAACAATTGGAAAGAGAGAAATTTGAACACTATAAAATACTTGAGAAAGAAAAGGTCGAGGTCGAGCAACAAATTGAAACTGAATTACAAAAGGATCAAATAATTGAACAAAAAGTTAAAGAGATAAGCGAACAAGAAAAAATTGCTCAAATGGAAAAGCTAAGAGGAATAGAAATTCAAAAAATGGAACAAGAATTTTTTAAAGCACAAATTGACAATATGGCAACAGAAGCTGCTAGAATGGCAAGAGAGTATGAACTAGCGATGCACCGGGCTGTTAAAGAAGGAAAATTAGTAGAGGAATGCATCTATCCTAAAGTAATTGAAATTTATAAAAAAATAAAGGAATTATTAATTAATAAGGGCTGGAATAATGAAGCTGCGATTTATGATGATACAATAAATGTCTATATTCAAAAATTTGAGCAAGATCAAAGAATAAGACAAATCGAAGTTGACAAGAAAAAAAGGCAAAAAGAAGCTGAAGAACTGCTGAAAGTTAAGGAGGAAGTTGTCGATGAAGTTTTAGATGAGCAACAACAAAAATTGATTGAAGAACAACGTCAAAAACAAATTGAAATCAAAAATATTAGAAATCAAATTGAAGAGAAGATAAAAAGAGCTGAACGTTTAACAAGAGAATATGAAGTGGCATTAAGACAAGGGAAATTTGAATTAAAATGTCCGTATCCTGAGATAATTAATATTCTTAAAGAAGTAAAACAATTAGCATTAGAAAGAGGCTGGGAAGCGGATGTCATAGTTTTTACAAGTCAGATATATACTTATAAACAAAAGTTAGAAAAGGATAATCAACTACGCCAAATAGAAGCCGATAAAGCGAGAAAGCAAGAAGAGATTGATGAATTACTTAAAGTTAAGAAAGAACCAGTTGTTAGTTTTGATGCTGAAAGACTAAGAATCTTAGAAGAACAAAAAGTTTTAGAAAAGAAAGAGGAAGATTTTGATAACATCATTGATGTCATGATAAATCGAGCAGAATCTATGGCTAAAGAATATGACTTAGCAATGAAGAAAGCTATAAAGGAAGGTAAATTGGCAGAGAATCCTCCATTTCTAAAAATAATTGGCATATATGAAAGGGTCAAGCGACTAATGCTTGATAAAGGAAGAGAAAAGGAAGCAGGAGCATATGGTACTCAAATTAATTATTATAATCAAAAATTAGAACAAGATAATAAATTACGAGAAGTTGAGGCAAAAAAGGCTCAAAGAGAGAAAGCACTTGAAGAAATGCATAAAATTGGCAAGGAAATAGGAGTTGACAAAAAAAGACTAGAAGCTATAGAAATGAGAAAAGAAGAAGAAGATTTTGAGAAGTATATTGCTGAAAATGTAAACATAGCTGAAAAAATGGTGCGTGACTTTGAAATCAAAAAAAGGAGAGCCCTTCGAGAAGGAAAAGTTATGGAAAGTACTCCGTATGCCGAAGCTATTGAAATATACAAACAACTTCGAGAAAATGTTTATGCTCGAGGATGGAAAGAACAAGCTGAAGTGTTTACCAACCAAATTAAAATTTATGAAAAAAAGCTTGATAAGCATAAAAAACTCTTAGAGCTAGAAGCTCAAAAAGCTCATAGAGAAAAGAAACTTGAGGAAATGCATAAACTCAGTAAAGAATTAAAAGGAGATGAGAAAAAACTACAATTAATAGAAAAGAAAAAAGAAGAGGAAGATTTTGAGAAATATATTTCCGATAATGTAAATATTGCTGAAAAAAAGGTTCGTGACTATGATATAGAAATGAGAAAAGCCTTTCGAGAAGGAAAAATCTTAAAAAATACTCCATATGCCGAAGTCATTGAAATTTATAGAAAAATAAGAGAAAAGGTTTATGCTCGGGGATGGAAAAAACAAGCAGAAGTGTTTGGCAACCAAATTAAAATTTATCAAGAGAAACTCGATAAACATGAAAAACTCCTAGAAATAGAAGTACAAAAAGCTCAAAGAGAAAAAGCCATTGAAGAAATGCATAAAATCAGTAAAAGTGTAGAAGTAGATGAGAAGAAACTGCAACTAGTAGAAAAGAAAAAAGAACAAGAAGATTTTCAAAAATACATTATCGAAACAGTGAATGAAGCAGAAAAACTAGAAAGAGAATTTGATTCTGCGATGAAAAAAGCAATTAAAAAAAGAAAAGTATTAGAAATAACGCCATATCCAGAAATTATTGCAATTTATAATCAAATAAGGAATGAACTAGTTGAAAGGGGTTGGATAGAACAATCACAAATATATTCTAACCAGATCAAGATTTATCAGGAAAAACTTGATAACCATGAAAAATTGCTCGAAATGGAAGCAAAAAAGGCTCAAAGAGAAAAGGAAATTGAAGAAATGCATAAGTTAGGTAAAAGAGAATTTATACCCGCTAGACCAGAGAAGATTAAGGAACTTGAGGCTGATGAGAAAGAGGAAGATATTTTGTTAGACAAAGCGATGAATCTTATTGATGATGCAGAAAAAGCAGTTAAAAGTTATGAATTAAGTATCAGAAAGGATATTTTAGTATATGAGAGCCCATACGATAATGCAATATCTAATTATGAACAAGCGCGAGAAATATTTCAAAAAATTGGATGGAAGGAAGAAGCCAGTCGTTTAATTAATACTATTAATTTTTACAAGGATAAAAAAGAAAAAGATGATAAATTAAGGGAAATTGAACAAAAGAAATTACAAGAACCAGAAATTGAATTAAAAGCAGTAGAAATTCTTCCTGATAAGGATCTCCTTGAAAGACAAAAAAGATTATTAGAAATTGAGCAAAAAGAGAAAGAAGGGAATGAAATTGCTTCTAAAATTTTTAATATGATCCAAAATGCAGAAAGAATGGCACAAGAATACGAATTAAAAATAAAAGGAGGTGTTTTTGATTATGAAGCCCCTTATGAAAAAATCATTGAAATTTATAGAGAAGCACGTAAAAAATTTGATGAAATTAATTGGAAAGAAGAATCAGTAAAATTGAAAAACACGATTAATTTTTATAAAGATAAATTAGCTAAGGATAACAAAATACGCGCTTTAGAAGCTGAAAAGGCTAGAAAACGAGAAGAAGAATTGTTATTACAACAAAGATTACTAGAGCAGGCAAGAGTCGAACAAGAAAAATTGATCAAAAAAAGAAAAGAATCTTTAGATTTAATAAAAGAGCGTGTAGCACAATTTGAAACGCATAAAGATAAGGCTTTTCGTTTAATGGATCAAGCCAAACGTGAATTAAGACAAAATCATTTTGATAAAGCTATTGAACTTTATCAAGAAAGTAAGAAGATATTTATAAATATCGAATGGCAAGAAGGAATTAATATGGTCCGAGATTCAATTTCAATGATTACTAATAAGAAAAAAGAATTTGAGCTAGAACAAATGAGAATAGAAGAACGAAAAATCAAAGAATCGTTAATAGAGGAAAAATTAGAAGAAAAATTAGTTGAAGTTGAAATTGTAAAAAAAAGGCTGCAAGAAGAGAAGAGAAAAGAGTTTCTAAAGGTTCAGCAAGAAAAAGAACAAGAACGTCGAATATCAGAAGAGGCTTATGAATTGCTAGAAGAGGGCACATCTTTAATGGATAATGGAAAATTTATTGAAGCTTATGACAAATTTATTGCTGCTCGAGAATTATTCCAACAAATATCTTGGCATCGAGAAGTTTCGCGTATAAATAATGATCTTCTATTAAAGCTTAAAATGGAACAGAAGCAAGCTGAGATTCTAGAAGATATTAGACAAAAGAAAGTTGAAGAAGAGAAACAAAAGATCTTATTGGAGGAAGAAGCAAAAAGAGAACGAGAAGAGGAAGCAAAAAGAAAAAAGGAAGAAAAACGTAGATTTGCTCAAGAAGAAGTTCTTAGAAAAATATCAGCTAAATTAGATAACGCTAATAAATTAATTGAAAATTTCCGATATAATGAGGGAATTTTAATGATGATAGAAGAGATCGAAAGATTAAAAAAACTAGCTAAGGAGGAGGAAATTTCTAAAATAAATGAACAAGTTGAAAGTGTAAAAAGAGAGGCTGATATTCCAATTATAACATTAGAAGCTTCTGAAAATGATTTACATAATAAGAAATTTAAAGCTGCATATAAAGCACTCGATAATGCTCAAGGAGCAATAAGTGAAAATCAAATTAAAAAAGCTATTTCAGAATTGAATGAAGCATATTTTCAACTTATTAATTTAGAAATAGGAAAGAAATTTATTAAAAATATTAATCATAAAATTACTGAGCTTCGTGAAAAGCTTGGTATAAAACCAAGAAAAGAAGGAGTAATAATATCTTCTGAACAAGAAGAAGAA
Organism: Promethearchaeota archaeon; assembly: GCA_048941185.1. GTDB lineage: Archaea > Asgardarchaeota > Lokiarchaeia > Sigyniarchaeales > SOKP01 > Loki-b32. The sequence continues at coordinate 20,707 of JBHLNW010000026.1, read as the reverse complement.
AATCTTAGAGCTAGAATTGCAGCTAGGAGAGAAGAAAGAAGGAAAAAAGTATTAGACTTATTGAAGAAAGATTGAGAATAATTATTTTTTTTATTATCTCCTTTTAAAAAAATAAGAAGATTTGAATTATATTACTAAATTTTCTTGTATTTCATTTTCTACTTCAGATTCTATCATGCTTGGGGCAATATTTCTATTTACTGATTCTTCTATCAAATATTCAGTCTTGATTAGATCTCTAATTGCAACTCGAATCGCTTCTGAACGATTTGGGAATTTACCGTCAACTACAAGAATCTCTAATACTTTTAAATAAGATTCGGGTAAATTAACTGAGATTAATTTCATCATAAACATCTAATAGTTTTATTTAGTTGATAAAAATATATATGAGAGTGATATATTTAAAGATTTAGTGGAAAATGACCCCAAGAAATCCGACAGAACAGGAAAATATCTTTATATATTAAATTCAGGTAACTTCATCTAAGATTTTATTCAACCGGCTATTTTTTCAAAATATTTAGCTCATCATGAAATTTTACTTTTTTATATCAAAAAATTTTTATATATGTATTACATGTAACACGTAACATATAATGTAATATAAATAGTGAATTTAAATGGCAGATATTCAAACACAATTAAAAGATCACTTAAAAAACGGAAAAGATTGGGCAAAAATGGAGACTCCTGTACCCGGTGTTTACGTGGTAAAAGTTCCTGAAACTAAAACAAGACCCGCATTATTATTTATAGAAGTAAATCCATTAAAAGATGATGGTAATCCTATGAAAAGAAAGGGGTTATTTATAAGGAATAAAGAGATGTATCTAGCTTTTAAAGAAGCTTTAGAAGAAGATGCAATTTTTACCATACTTCAAAACATTGAATCGGTCAATCCAGAAGTAAAAGGGGCATCAGCTGCAAAGAAATTGGAAATGTAGTGGTGAAAAAACCAATTCAAATTTTATTGATCTAAATTCATTTTTTAATCTATTTTTACTTTTAAGAAAATATTTAATTTTTAATTTTATTATTTATTTAATATTATCAGTTAGTAAAAGTATTAAATTCATTTTATATAACATTAGGTATAAATTTTTGGTGAAATTTTATGTCTCAAGAAGATGGTGTTCATTGTGTTGTTTGTGGAAAAGAGAATATGAGTTTAGCTCATGATGAATGGATGAAGAGAGCCTTTCCATTTGTAGAGGAAGGACAATTAAAAATGTGTGCGGGTTGCGGGGCTAAATACCTTGTTTGTGCAAGTTGTGGAGGATTATATTGCCGCATACATCCAGCACTTGAAAGTTGGGAGCTCCCTGATAAATGTCCAAAATGTGGATGGGTAAATGAGAGTGTTAGGGCTTGGGATGGGACATCTGCTCGCCACTTTTAACATTTTTAATTATTAAAGAATACTTTATTTTAATTTTTTTTAAAAAACATTGTTTTAATTAGAGGATGTATTAATTAACATCTTATTTGTTATTTTATTAATTTTAAGTCAAGAAAATTTAAATTATAAAATAGCAATAATTATTTTAATATAAAAGTATATGAGATTTACAATGGTTAACCATGAGTTCTAATATTAAAGTACAAGTTGCTAACCCGGAAAATATTAATGATCTGAGAGAATTAACAAAACAATTGGTTGAAGGTCTGGGTCAAGAATTTGATCCTAAACGATTTGATTGGGGAATTAGGCGACGTCTTTATGATCCACTTCAACGACATGGTATATTAATAGCTATTGATGAAGATTCTGAAGAAATTATCGGAATGATTATTGCTGAGCTAAGAATTGATCCTTTTGGTTCATCTGAGGGATATATAAAGCAATTCTTTTTAAAAGAACAATACAGAAAGAAAGGAGCCGGACATCTCTTATTAGAAAAAGCTTTAGAACATTTGAAGAAAATAAAGGTTGAGAAAATTAGAGTAAATATTAAGGAGAAAGCAATTGAAGCCTCTAAGCTCTATGAAAAAATGAAATTCAAGAAAGTTTATGAGGTTTTAGAGTTAGATTTAACAGAAGACAGGTAAAATCTTTTAATTTAAGAATATGAGTTTAGATATCCCTTGGGTGGAAAAATATCGCCCACAGACCTTTGATGAAATCGTCAGCCAGAGTATTGCTATAAATAACCTAAAAAAGTTTGTAAAATCTACTAATATCCCTCATTTAATTTTTACTGGTCCAGCAGGAACAGGAAAAACTAGTACAGCTCTTATTATAGCAAAAAATTTTCTTAAAGATGAGCAAATGGAAACAAATCTTCTAGAATTGAATGCCTCTGATACAGTAAGAATCGATTTTGTAAGAAATGTTCTTAAGAATTTTGTTAATCAAAGTCTAGTGAAAGATGGGTCTCTGAAATTTGTTATCCTCGATGAAGCTGATAATATACCCGGGCAAGTTCAACAAGCACTTAGAAGAATTATAGAAAAGACTTCTAATAACATAAAATTCATACTCTTATGCAACTACATAAATAGAATAATAGATCCAATAGTGTCGCGATGTGCTGTGTTTAGATTTGTTAATTTACCAAAAGAAAAAATAATTGAGAGATTGGAAGACATCGCAAAGAAGGAGAAACTAAAAATACCTTCTGATAAATCATTAGAATTCTTTGATACGTTATTTTTTATTTCAGGAGGGGATTTACGAAAAGCCATTAACACATTCCAGATGTCTGTTGCGCTTGATCTCTTGGATAATTTAGATATAAATGAAATTTTAAAGATTTCAGGATTTCTAGACGAGAAAACGTTAGAGGGATTAATTTCTGCTCTAAAAGCTAAAGATATAATAAAATCTGGAGAATTAATAAAGTCTATAGAAATTCTTGATAGTCGCAATTTCATTAGACAAATTTCAGAAATTTTGTCATCACTAGATTTAACACCTGAAAAAATAATTAATTTAAGAGCATTTATTGGTGAAATTGATTATAGAATAAGTCAAGGTGCAGATGAATATATACAAATTTCCGCACTATTAGCATCAATTATTGAAAATATTCATTCTTGAATATTTAATAAAAAACGACAAGGTATATGATTTGAATCAAGAGATCCCTATATGGCGAATTAAATATCATCCAAAGAATTTAGATCAAGTTTGTGGAAGGAAAACGGTAAAAGAAACCTTAAAACGTATAATTCAACAAGGTAATTTTCCACATTTATTATTTGTAGGTTCCAAGGGGATTGGCAAAACTATGATTGCCGAATTGTTTTCAAAAGAATTTCTTGGTGAAAATTATGATGCAAATTTTAAATTGGTTTATGCTGATGTTCCTTTAAATGATGAAGAAAGAAAACAAGCAAGGACTGAAGCATATGTATCAACAAGTAAAATAGGAAGTATTGCGGGAAGAACTATCACTACGCCCGCTTTTATCCAAGTAAGAATAAAGCCATTTGTTGAACTCAAAGTCTTAGGAGATGCCCCATTTAAAATTCTCATCGTAAATAATTTTGAAGCACTAGGTTCAAACCAACAAGGTTTTAGAAGATTAATGGAAATATACGGCACAAACTGTAGAATGATTTTAATAACCCCTAAAATTTCAAGCGTTATTAATCCTATAGTTAGTAGATGTCAAATTATTTTAATTTCACCAGTTAAATTGGGTGACTTCAAAGATTTAATGCTTGATATTGCTAAAAAAGAATCCTTAAAAATATCAGATGATTGTATTGAAATTTTATACCGTATTTCTGATGGAAAAATCTCGAGGGCTTTAGATATCTTGCAATTAAGCAGTATCTCTGATTCCACAATTACCACAGCTATTTTATATGAAATTTCTCAAAAATTCCACAATGATCTCATAAGAAGCCTTTTAATGGTAGCCTTTAAGGGAGATTTTCCAAAAACTCGAGATTTAGCACGTAAAATACTTTCTAATTATAAATATAGTGTTCATGAATTATATAAATTGCTTCTTATTGAAATAAATAGATTACCCTTAAGTAAAATTACCCGTATTAATTTAATTAATTTAATAGCAGACTCTGATTTCAGATCTCTTGATGGGAGGGATAACGATATTCAAGTGTCTGCTCTTTTATCAAAAATTTGTTTATTTTCAGAATATTTATGAGTTAGTAAATTATATGTCAAAAAGAAAACCAGATATTCCGTGGGTTGAAAAATATCGCCCAAAAAGTATCAAAGAAATGGCTTTACCCACAGCTAGGCTTGGGAGACAGAGAGTCAAATTAGATGAAGAACTAACGAATTTTATAAATCAATTCTTTGAAGAAAGGAATAAAATCAATAGAGAGAATAAAGAGATTCGGGAATTTAATAGAACTGCTATTGAGAAGGATCAAAAAGAAGAGAAAAGTATAGTTCCTGAAAAAGCTGCTGTTTTATTAGAAGGACCACCAGGTATTGGGAAAACCTCTATAGTTTATGCTCTTGCTAATGATTTTAATATGGAAGTAATAGAAACCAATGCATCTGATACAAGAACAAGAGATGCTTTAGAAAAGAAATTAAATGAGACAACAAAATCTCGCGGGATTATGGATTTTATTACTGAATCTAAAGAGAAATTAATTTTAATTGATGAAATTGATGGAATATATGGGGTCCAAGATCGAGGAGCAATTCCCACAGTAATTGATTTAATTCAAAGTACACAATTCCCTATTTTCATGTGCTCTAATGAATACAAAACAAATCTACAACCACTTTATAATAAGATTAAAAGATATGAAGTGCATCCTCTACCTAAAAATGAAGTAATTAAAATTGCAAATAATATTCTGAAGAAGGAAAATATAACCAATCTGAAAAAGGAGGATTTAGAGTTAATTATCGATAAGAATAATGGTGATTTAAGAGGGATAATCAATGATATTCAAGGAATTGGTCAAGGCAAGATTGAAGGGGATGTAAAAGAGTTAATACTTAGTTTACATCGCGATAACATAGAAGAAATATTCTCTTTAATTAGAGACTTATTTCAAATAACCTCTTTAAGAGAAGCTCGAATGATAGTTGACAAATCTGATGTTGATTACAACTTTTTATATAAATGGATAAATGAGAATCTCTTAACCTTTATAAAAACAAATCGAGATCTCTCTGAAGCTTTTGAAAATCTTTCATTGGCGGATGAAGTTTTTGGTAGAATTCGTACTACTCAATATTGGGGATTGTTACCATACTTTTTTGACCTTTTTGCGGGAGCTGTTGCTTTATCAAGGAAAGATACTCCTATATCAAAAGGATTTCAAAGAGTTGTGTTTCCACGATACACATCCGGAAGTTATTTTTCTCTGACGAGTGTAGAAAGACAACTAACAGAGAAAATTAAAAAGAGATATGAAATTTCTGATATTGATTTTATTCAAGATTTCCTTCCATTTTTGAAGGTTTTATGCACTACTTCAAGGAAGCAATTGAAGAATGTTTCCGATTGGTTAGAATTAGATGCAAAAGAAAAGAAGTTATTAAAATAAAAGAAAATATTATTTTTATCTCCAAAAATGAGTAGATTAATAGTATTAAATTGTAGACTATAAGGTTAAATACAATTAAAATTTATTCCAAATTTATTATATATCCTACAATATTGATACAATTTATAATTCTCTCGTTTAAATTTTAAACATTTAATTTAATTAACGTTAATTTTGAAATTCTAAAATACCTAAAATAATTTAAATATTAAAACACAGTCAACTTACAGAGAATAAATTATGTTATAATATCTTATAAAATAAAGATGTCAGAACTAAAACCTGGAGAAAAAGAAGCAATTAGAAGTAGATCGTCACAATTGTTAATAGAACTGGTGGGAGCTGCTATTTTTGGGGCTTTATCTGTTGTTGTGGGAGCTTTCCTTGCTCCTAATATACCAAGAATAGCAGGATGGTTTATTGCAATTGTAGATCCAATTTCAATAATATGGGTTGCTTGTTTTTTGATATTTGGTGTTAGGGCAGGGATTGTCTGTAGTGTTGTTGGAGCTGTTGGATTAATGCCGTTTGACCCTACAGGATGGATAGGTCCTTCAATGAAATTTGCTGCAACGATTTCATTAATTTTAATTCCAATTTTATTCTTAAGGTTATATAAAAGAGAAATAGGAATTTTAAACAGTCAAAAATTGAAAAAACCGAAAAATTATGTAATCTATGGCACAATAGGTACTGTTCTTCGTATTGGGGTTATGGAAGTTTTAAATATTATAGCATATCTGACAGCTTTCGCTATGTATGCTGATTATATTTCTTTAGCATTTCTAGGACTACCTCAAGTAACTGGTATGACAGCAATATTGATTGGTGCACCATTAATAAATACCTGGCAAAGTGTATTAGATCTTCTGATTCCATATTTGCTAGTTTTCACAACTACACTTGATAAAAAATTTGAAATTTGGTAATTTTATTACTAACTCCTTTATTATTTTATATAATTTATTAATGTGAACTAATTTAATCTAAAAATTTCAATGAGGTGAAAATTTCATTTTAGAAAAGAATTTTAAGCATATACTATGTAAATTTGAAGATGGAATACTCTTTATAATGCTTAATCGTCCAGAAAAATTGAATGCACTGCAATATCCCCTGTTAATGGAAATTATAGATGTTCTGGAATCTATTAAGAAAGATAAGTCAATTCGAGTGATTGTTGTAGAAGGTAGAGGTAAAAGTTTTAGTTCTGGTGATGATATGTTAGGTATGGGGCCAGAAGGTGTTAAATTCGAACCATTAGAAGATGGTTCTAGAATGCCACACCATAAAGTAGTTCGTTTAATCCGAGAAATACAAAAACCAGTTATAGCTTTATTACATGGATATTGTTTGGGAGCAGGATTTGATCTTGCCTTAGCATGTGATTTTAGATTAGCTGCTGATAATTTAAAAATTGGGGATCATCGTATTTCGAGAGCTCATTGTGTATTAAGTGGAGCAACCTGGTTTCTTCCTAGAATTATTGGTTTTAGTCGCGCAACAGATATAATTTTAACAGGCCGTCATCTCGATGCAAAAGAAGCTTTGGAGATCGGGCTTGTTAATCAGGTTTATCCGGTTGAAATATTTAGACAATCATCTTTGGAATTTATAAAAAAAATTGCGAAAATGCCAACAAAATGTCTTGGATATAATAAAGCTATGCTGAACTTTTCACAATTGAATGAATTATTTCCCTCTTTGCAAAATGAATTTAAATTATATTGTAAAAATATAAGAACTTATGATTTTGGTGAGGGAATGAAATCCTTTATGAAAAAAAGAGAGCCAAGGTTCAAAGGGCGATAAAATGTTGTAGTTTTGATTTTTTATTTAAGTTTAAAATATAATATTAATTTTCAATGATATGGAACTTACTAAAGAGATACAAGAATTTTTATTGAATGAAGCTTTAGAACGATTTTTAAGGTATGTAAAAGTTTGGACTACTTCAGACGAAACTGTAGAGACCGTTCCTTCAACAAAAAACCAATTAGATCTTGGAAAGTTGTTAGTGCAAGAATTAAAAGAATTGGAGCTAGAAAATATTCTCCATGATGAATATGGATTTGTTTACGCTTTTTTACCTCCAAGTAAAGGTTTTGAAAAAGTGCAATCTATTGGTTTATTAGCTCATGTCGATACTTCATGTGCTGTTAGTGGAAAGAATGTAAAACCTGTGATTCATAGAAATTTTGATGGAAAAGAGATTAGGTATTCTCAAAATAAGGACTTATTATTAAATTTAGAAGATTCTCCTAATTTGAAAGAGTATATAGGCCTTGATATTATCACCTCAGAAGGGGATACACTACTAGGAGCTGACAATAAAGCTGGTATTGCCGAAATTATGGCGGCATGTGCAGCTTGGAAAAAATTTACGGAATTAAAACATGGTCCATTAGTTATCTGTTTTACTACAGACGAAGAAACTGGTTTGGGCATCGATAAAGTTGATACAAAAAAGATTCCTAAAATTTGTTATACTGTAGACGGTGCTGAGATGGGTCAATTAGAATTCGAGTGTTTTGATGCATGGTTAGCTCAAATTAAGTTTAAAGGATTAAGTATTCATCCAGGACATGCAAAAAATAAAATGATTAATGCTATACAAATTGCTACTAGATTTTTTAGTGAGCTTCCTGAATTTGAATTACCCGAACATACGGAGGAAAGGGAAGGATTTTTTCATTTATATAGACTGCAGGGTACAACAGAGGAGGCTAATTCCAGAATGTATATAAGAGACTTTACAGAGGAAAATAATAAAAAAAGGATCGAATATATAAAAAGTCTAAAGAATACATATGAAATACGATATCCTGGTTTAAAGATACAGATAGATTTGAAACATCAATATCAAAATATGTATATATATATAGAAAAAAACCCACAAGTTGTTGACTTAGCTAAACAAGCAATTGAAAAAGCAGGATTGGAAGTTAAAATCAATCCTATAAGGGGAGGCACAGATGGTGCTCGACTCAGTGCTAAAGGAATTCCAACCCCAAATATCTTTACTGGAGGGGAATTATTTCATTCTAGAAAAGAATTCATTCCTACTTTTGCTTTACAAAAATCATCTGAAGTTTTAATATATTTAGCCGAATTATGGACTCAGTAATAAATAATTTCATATAATATTTTATTTTATAGCCTCGTAATAGTTGCTAGAGCAATTTCTCCTTCCAGATTTACACATTCTCTATATTTGTCATCTCTCCAAGAAATGTCCCATCCTTCAAGAGGATTGTAATAACTATAAAATATAGCACCAAATTTTACGTCTCGTTTATTGCAAATGGTCGCTAAAACATTAAGTTCTCCATTTTCCATTGAAATACATCCCCTTTTTTGTAATGCTAAAATCTCTTTTTTGTGTATTTGATAAAAAGCTTCCTTACTATAATTCTTCCCAATATGGTAATTATTAGTCCTTTTTTTTGTTTCTTCTGTAAGTGTGTCAATGATTTCTTTATTTATCTCAACTTCTTCATTAAAATCTCTTCCATAATGTATAGATGTTCCATCTGGCCCAAAACCGTGTGTAGGAATAATGTAATCGAGTAAATTTACTTTTTCACCTATTCCCCAAGAACCACAAACTAGAAGGATTGTCTTAGCACCACAAAAGATCAAATCTTCTGCAATTGAAGCCATTAGCGAGGCTCCCATAGAGGGTATTATTATTGATAAGGGAATTTCTTTATAATTACCTCGGTGCAGTTCCCCACCACCATAAGGATGGAATGGTAATAACCAATCTAATTCTTTTAGATTAATTTTCTCTTTTATGTAATTCAATAATCCACCAGAAAAAATAATCATAACATTTTGATCGACTTCAAAATCCTTCCGAGATTTATTTGAAACTTTCATTGCTGTCTGAACAATATCTTTAGAAGAAAGACAATAATTTTCGGCCATGTCATTTATCACCCTATACGACCAATATTTTAATCCTTATAAAATTTATAAGATTAAACTAAATATTACTAAATATCTTGATTGAATAGAGATTAAAAAAAGTTAAAGCGTTAAAAAAAAAAAAAAAATTTAATTTAATATAATTACTGTTATTTAATTCAAAAAGTAGCAATCTCTAACCCAATAATTATCTTGGATGTTATAGCAAACATTTTGTAGATCCTTATCATGAACGATCATTACCATATCATTAGCAACAGCTAATTCAACGTAAAGCACATTTAGGGCTCTATTTTGGATCTTATAGATCAATTCAGCTCTTTTAGCAGTATCTAATGGATCTGTTGCTTCATATTCTACCAACCAATTCATAATTTGTGCATCTTGGAGTTGAAGGTGATTAGCGCTAGACATGTTATTCAAAAGTGGCTCGATCATGTTGAATGGATCTAAATAATCAGGACCCCATCCGGTATGGAATAGTTCAAGCCTATCTTCATTATGGGTTGATACCCATATATAGGTCTCCCAATCCATAATATCAGATTCAAGAGTGATACCAATTTTGTCAAGATCATTAGCAAAAGCAATATTCATCTCTATTCCAGTAGACCATCCTTGATGTTCTAACACTTTATATGTGACAAAGCTTTTGGCTGCCCAAGCAGCATCATTTAATGAATCAACACCATAAGCATCTGGCGAAAGGCCAGTTGTATCCCAACCCTCGATAACAGCAGCGTCCAACATTGCTTGTCTTGCGATTCCTGTATCCATATCTGGAGATGTAAATGATGCATTATAGTATGGGAATCCTGGTGGTAAGAATTGTTCAGCCCGAATCATATAACCTAGACGGATTACCTCGATATAATAAGTATAGTTATATGCATAAGCAATAGCTTTTCTTATAAGTGTATTATTAATCTTTCTATTATTAATTCCCCAGTATCTATAAATAGTACTTGTTTCCATATTTACAAATGTGATTTCTGGATCATCTATAAATGCTTGGATAAGAGATGTTAAAGGATTTCCAAGATAATCAACTTCTCCTCCTAATAATGCATTGTTTGCAGTAACAGTATCAGGGTAATAAACCCAAATAATTTCATCCCAGTAAGTTGATTTACCCCAATACATGTCAAAACGTTTGAATTTTAGTTCTTCACCTGCTATGAAATGTACAAATTCGAAAGGACCAGTTCCTATTAATTTATCTATCCCAAGTCGTAAATAATCAGTTGCAGGAGTTGAAGTAGGAGATACGATTGAGCACGCATCGTATGATAATAATTGTATAAAAACACCATTTGGTTTATTCAAGACAAAAGTAATGCTATAATCACTATTAACCACTGTATGGTTAAGGATTGGTTCACCTGTCATATCTACGAACAAGCTTGCGGGATCCATAACGTGGGAATCAGATGGTAATGTACCAGATACGTTTAGAAAATAATTAATTCTATCAAAAGTAAATTTAACTGCATCTGCATCGAATTGAGTACCATCATGAAACCATGCATCTTCCCTAAGAGTAACAGTTAATTCTGTTGGAGTGTCCCAGGTGGGATATTCAGCTGCTAACCGCATTTGAAGTGCAAAATTTGGATCATATAGGTCAGGGTACCATAAAGTATCACAAATGTGTCTTATCATGTCGTTTGATACACTATCCCAAGAATCAGCGGGATCTAAAACTGCTGGACCTGCAGTTTCTGAATCTGCATCTCTAAGTACGTTTTTATCAATGGGTTGCTTAAAAGCGCCTGCTGAAATCCCAAGGATAACGTTTCCAATACCAGAAGCGGCAAGAACAACAGCTAAAATAATTATTGCTAAATTTTTTTTCTCCATTTCCATAAGTTTCACTTTTTATTTTTTTTTTTTGTTGATTTTATCGATTTATGGAAGTAAAAAATTGTTAATTTTTACTTAGTTTTTAAATCTAAATTATAGATTAATTAAAACACGTTTATCTCCTATTTAAAGTTTTATTTTGGTGATTTAAGTAAATTTAATTTTCCAAAATTTCAAGATACTAGGTAAAAATTGATTTTTCCAATATTTCAAGATATTAGAGAATGAATAGGTTTTATCATATTATTTTTATATGTCAAAAAATTGTGAATGTAATTTGGGATATATACCTAAAAATTGAAGAATTCTCTTAGAAGTAATACTTCTAAGAGATAATTTTGAATTCTTCAATATGAAAATGGAAACGAAAAAGGAGATTTGGTAATAGGTTAAGCATAAAGACATTTTAATCAATTTATTTATATCAAGAATTTTATTGTAAGCTATTAATTTCCACATTCGTATTTTTTTTTATTCCTGCTAAAATAAAACATCCAGATTTTCTATTTAAATCTTTATCAGATTAGCCTTTTAAAACCTATTTTTCTAAAACTTCAAGATATTAGAAAGTACAGCGTTTTTCGGATTAATCATAATATTAAAGAATTTTAGTGTTTCTTACATGATTTGTAGTTCAAAATGTGATAATATCACATGTCAAAATATTATGACATTTAACATGCAAGCCTAAAACTATGATTCTAATAAGTATTTGAATACTATAATGTGTTAAGTCTATTTTAAAAAATCTAAAATTCTAAATATCGAAAATTTAAATTGTTTATTTCTCCTTTTGAATGATTTTCGAAAAGTCTGTTAAAGAGAAGATTATTATGCATATAAATAATAGAAATGAAATATAGATAAAAGCCCAAAAAAAGGAGAATAGTTCATATATTAAACCAAAAATCAATGATTCAACTAGTGAAATTATGCCTACAGAAAGGTAATAATAACCATAAGCTCGACCTCTTTTATTTTTCCCAGCTAAATCTGCAATATATGCTCTTGAGATCGGATCAACAGATGCTAAATAGAAACCAAATAAAGCGTATATAATTATTATAATGATAAATGAAAAAATTGAAGAATCAATTGGTATTGCCAGAAATATGCACGAAAATAAGAGTATTGATAAACCCGCCAAAATTACAGGTTTGCGTCCTATCTTATCTGATATGAAGCCTGTAATAGGTGAAAAAATCATATAAATAATATTTGTAAGCAAATAAAAGATTGGTATTAGAAAAATCAATCCAGGTGTAATATAAGCAGCAGATCTAATTTGGAGAAAGGCAATATCTAAACTCGCAAATTCAATCACACCAAGAATTATAATTAGTTTAATAAAATTTCTATCAAGTTTATTCACTTTGGATTCACCATATGGTTTTAGTTTAGAATCGTCTAATTTTGTGGGATCTACATCCTTGATAAAAAGAATTAATATGATAGCACATATTCCGGGGAAAATTGAAAAAAATATAATTTCAGAAAAACTCCATGTCAGATATAAAAAAAGAAATGCTAAAAGAGAACCAACAACAGCACCTAATGTATCCATTGCTCGATGCATTCCAAATGATTTTCCTTTCTCAATAGCATAATATGATATAAGTGTATCTCGAGAAGATGTTCTAAGTCCTTTACCAAAACGATCAATTGATTTTAATCCAAGAATAAATTGCCATGAAGGACTAAAAGCTATAAATGGTTTGGAAACATTTGAGATGGTATAACCGGCGACAACAAAAGGTTTTCTTTTATTTATCTTATCACTCATCCAACCAGATAGTCCCTTTAATATATTTGAAATTGCTATTGTAAATCCCGTAATTAACCCTAATATTAATCCAGTTCCTCCTTTTTCTAAAATAAAAAATGGCAGAATACTTTGAATCATTTCACTTGATACATCTGTAAAAAAGGAAACAAGTCCCATTATAAAGATGGGAACAGATACACCTAAAATTAGCTTTATACTATGATAAGAATTGCTTTCTTCAGCCATAGTTAAAAAATCTCAAAAATCTTTTAATTGAATAAATATAATAAAAATAATTGAATAAAATAAATTGTGATTCCGATGTCGAATGAAGAAAAAACGTTAAATGTTCTTGATGAGACAATTCAAGCAGCAGAATCAAGTTTTAAAGAATTTATTGAAGTATTAGAAAAATCAAGAACAGCATTATCAAAACTTGAAAGTGATAAAGAAGAATTAAGTAAAGCGAAAGAGACACTTGAGAATGAAAAAAAGCTGTTAGAAGAAGAAAAGACCAAATTAGAGAATGAAAAAAAAAAGTTAGAAATTGAGAAAAGAAATTTAGAAGATGCGACAAAAAAACTAGAATTAGAGAAACAAGAAAGAGATCAAAAAATAGGTTCTTTAACAGAAGACCAAATGAAATTGTTAGATGAATATCAAAAAGTTAAAGTTGAATTATCTAAATTTATGAAAGTTGCAGAGGAAGCTGAAGAAGCAGAATATAACTTTGAAAGAGTTCGTGCTTTACTTTCAATATATACAGTATTAGTATCTGAGATATGGGCTGGACAAGCACATTATAGGATACTTCTTACTTTACATGGTGATAAAGAAGTAATGACTAGAGATGAATTAAAAACAACACTAGGGATAGGTGGTGCTTTTGTTCTGCACTCAGTACAAGAATTAGCTAAAGTAGGATTAGTTGACTATGATATGGACACCGGTACTGTTAAATTAAGAAATCGATTATTTCCGAAAAAAGCTTTAGAAGAAAAACAGTAATATTCCTTATTATTTAGTAATTACCATCTCGTGAAGAGTGATTCCCCTTTCTGTGTAGGATTTCTCATCAATATTGATAATAAATTGAAATTTAGAATTTAGTCGAAAATAACCTGGTTTTAACTTTAAGAGGTTTTTTGCTAGGAAACGCGTAATGGGCCCTAATTCATAAAGTAAGTTATCAGCATCAACTATTTCTTGGACTTCGAGGAGAATTTCGTTTTGATTGTTAAATTTGAATTTTAAAACTTTCGGATATTTATTTCCTGCTTTATTATTAAATTCAAAATTATCTTGTATTAATTCATATTCACCTGTACTTATAATTACATCTTTATTTTTGGCTAGCATTAGAACTTTAATAGGATAATCTCCCATTTTCTTATTACATTTAATATAAGCAAAAATGGCTGTATAATTATCAGAATAAATTCTTCCCCAGTACCAATAGTCTATTATCATAGCAAAATTGAAATTTAACCAGTTATGATCATGGTATCCAATACCCTTTACTTGAATGGTTTCATTGTTAACCTTAATAGTTCCTTTAACATCAGCTCGAGGGAGAGCTACAACCCACCCAAATTGATTTAACTTTCCGAACTCAATATAACCTTTTCCGGGTTTCCAACCATGAACTTGAGCTGTATATTTTAAATTAAGCCCATATTCACCTTCCTCTAAAAATATTTCATAGATTGGTAATTCTTGATTAGAATAATCAACTTTTATATAATTTTCACCAATATGCACATCTGGTAAATCTTGAGAAGCTCGAAGATCAGAATGAAGGTAATCTATTACTTTCTGTATTTTCTCTCCATTTGGTTTATAAATCGTAATTTCTACTCCTGTTTTCCCCGTTCGTTCGTGTTTTGCTCTAAAAAATCCTACTACTGTATATCCATTATCAAGACGAGCATCAAAATACCACCATTCTCTGGTTCCTTTCTGTTCCATATCAATGTGTAATGCATCGTCTTTAGGCTGAATTGGTATAATTACACCATCTTTTCGACCTGGACCTAACCATTTTTCTATAATTTTTGCACTCATTATAAATCTTTTTATCGATATTTAATTTGAATTAGAATATAATTTACGAGTTGTAATTCGTTAAAAACCTGAATATCTTCAACAAAATAAGCAATTTTCTAATCCCACGCATTTTTATTTTTCGGGTTAACCACTTTTTCGCAATCCCAAATAGTGAAAGTCGATTCATCGCAATAGCAAGAAAGGTCTGAGTATCCATTTCTAAAAAAGCATTCCAACCTATTTTTTGCTTTTTCAAATTTTCTTTTGGTTTATTTGGAATGCTCTCAACTCTAACAAATCCCTTTTCAACAATAATAATTGCCGCATAATTTAAATTAGAGGCATTTAATAGAAATTTAACTTTTAGATTTCCGAATTTTTCTTGAAACTTCTTGTTTTCATTTAAAGGTGTTAGAATACTATTGATAAGAACTGCAAAACCTCTTATCTTTTCATTCTGTTTGTTTGATACTCCCATTTTATCACACTCTTAAAACTATTGATTTTGTTTGTTATGTGGTGAAATATAAAACCCTGAATCAGATATGTTATTTGGGTCAAATATTTCTTTAATTTTCCTTAACCATATGTGATAATTGGACATATGAGGTCCAAACAATTCGTGCATTCGTGTTCCTTCTACAAAGAATGGAGCACCAAGATGTTTTAATAAATCTAATTCATTGCTTTTCTCCATATATTCAGCCATTCCTTTCACACTCCTCTCTTCGGTTTGATCAAACATCGTGGGGGATTCCATATGGAAATAATGCCCTGATTCGTAGGATGTCATCCATGTACCTTCTCCAAAATCGTTAGCAATTGCTTCTTTTTTAATAAACTCCTTTTTTAACGAAATATTTGATTTAGTGCTCCGAAGACACACTGTTGCTGTATCTGCTACTCCTTTAGAAGATTGAAACCCTCCTGTAGCTATAAAGCCATGTAGTCCTAAATTTGACCGGAGAGCTTCAGCAAAAAATATTGGATTGGGTGTGAAAATTTTTCCAATAATATTTTTTATTTTAAAATTCCTCAGTATAAATTCCATTACTTTTTGTTTATATCCAAATTCTCGTTCTGTCCGTGCTGCTATTAACACCACTAAGGGAGCTTTCAATTGCCCAATTGATATTTTATCCATTAAACTTTCGATTGAATTTGAAAAAATAGCCATAACAGCAAAACCAGATAAATAACTGCACATAAAAGATATTTCCTCCTCTTCTACACTTAGCATAACATCTTCGAGTTTCTTGAAATTTCCACAGTCCATAACGTATAATTTCATAAAGTCAGGAATATCAAAACCGTAATTAGGAGAACTTCCTTTAATATTAAATTCGGTGCTACAGGGATAAGGAAAAAGCTTTATGGCAACTTTTGTAAAAACTCCAAGTCCTGATTTGGTTCCTGCCCACCCGCGCATGATTCCCCTTAAACTTGGTCCTGGACCATCACCATGGAACCAATCAGGACTGTTTTTTAAGCCATAAGATCCTAATTTCATAATCTCTCCATTTGGTAAAACCCATTCTACGGCTAAAACATTCCTTGCACTGTGCCCCGTAGAAGGAGAGGTGAATCCCGGACCATTCATACTTGTAGCACTTGCTAAGGGAGATACTTGAGGACCGGCTCCAGGCATATGGCAATTAAGACCCTTTTCCATAATCTCAGACTGTAATTGTGCCCCACTAACATAAGGCTCTACTACAGCATAAAGGTTCTTTTCATCAATTTTGACAATTCTATTCATTCTACGAAGATCTAAAATTATAGAATTGTCCACAGAAGGTTGATTCCAAGGACCAAGTCCTGTGCTTTGAGCTTTGAAAACTATTTTATACTTATTACATAATTTTATTATTTTTTGAATTTCTTCCGTGGTTGCTGGTAAAATTACCGCTTTAGGGATATGAGAAAAAGGTATAGGTTCCTTACCTTCCATATAATTAAAAATTTCCATACACCAGTTATAAGCATACACATTTGTTATAACCTCACTATCATCAATATTTCCTACACCAACAATATCTTCGAATTCTTGAAATATAGATTTCTCTAATACCATTTATGTAACCTCCAACGAAGTTTCTTTGAAAATTTTGGTAGGAGAACCAATTGCCATTAATAAAATCTCACTTATATCGTAAAATTTTAAATTAGAACCTTTTTTGACGATTGCATCATTTAAATTAGTGGCACAAAAAGGACAGGCAGAAACTATTACTTCTGCTCCCGTATCTTCTGCTTCCTCAATGCGATTCTTAGCTGTTTCAAGAGCAAATTCTGGAAATGCCGATTTTACTCCCCCTCCAGCACCACAACAATACGAATATTCTCTAATTCTTTCCATTTCAGTGAGATTAAGTTCTGGTATTTTATTTAATAAAGCCCTCGGAGAATCATAAATACCATATTTTCCACATCTCTTTGGTTTTTCGGGCATATTTAGAGATACAAAAGGCATCATTTGTAGTGTGTCACCATCCCATTCTTCATATGGTTCAGAATTACGTCCTAGGTGGCAAGGATCATGATATGTGACTTTTAATGGTACTTTATTTGTTAAATTTAATCGTCCAGAATCGAGTAATTCGTCAAATAGTTCTGATGTATGAATTATTTCGAAATTGTAATCTCTTTCTAAAGGATAATCCACTTTAAAGGTGTCATAGCATCCAGCACAACTAAATACAACAGTTTTTATTCCCTCATTTTCAATTACATCAAGATTCTTGTTTAGCTGAGATATAAATGTACTTTTATCTCCAGTCCTTAAGATTGGACTTCCACAGCAATATTCGTCTTCACTAAGAATTTTAAACGAATAATTTGCAGCATTCATTACTCGAGCTGTAGCATACGCTATTTCTTTTCTTCTGTAAGAAGAGGTGCATCCTACAAAATACAAGACTTTTGCGTTAGGATCAATCTTAACATCATTTGGTAGCCAATCTAACCTCCCTTCATGTGGTTCATTATAAGGATTATTTTTGCTTTTTATTGATTCGATATATTGCTGCTGTTTTGGCATTGGTCCATATCCTGAAGAAACTAATCTTTCTCTGAGTTTCATAATGATTTCAAGTGGTTCTAAAGTATTTAGAAACTTACAAGCAATATCACATCCACCACATTCAGTGCATTTATATACAACTTCCAATAATTCTTGAGATGGTTTTATTCGTTTCATTTCTAATGCTAAAGCTATTATTATACGTCCTCCTGCACTGTATGAATGATAGTTAAATATGTCTATTGATGGACAAATAGTAGCATATTTTTGACTCTTTATTTGGAGTTGTGGTATCCATTTACAAATGGAGCATCGAAGACAACGTTGTATCATCTTTTTATATTCTTGTTCATTCAAAAATGTAGAAAATCCCCTTTTAATAAAATAAAACTGAAATTTGAAATAATTAAATCATTAATCAAATAAAACAATAACGATTAACATTTCCAAGATTATCTATAATATTTTAAATAAATACTTAAAAAGAGATATTACTTTGAGAGATTAATTTTTATTTAATATTAGACAGTTTTTCCCAAAATTCTTTTATATCCCAATCTCTTTGAGTCTTTATATTGAAAGTAATTTTTCTTAATATGTCTCTAATTCGTTCAGAATTTAGATAAAGAAAAAGAGAATTCTTGGCCATTCTGTTTTTTCTGAAACCTTCATATAAAAATCATATCCATCCATTATGGGCATTAAAATATCGCTTATAATAATGTTAGGAGGATATTTAAGGTTTGAAAGGACTTCAAGTGCATCTTTTCCATTAATGGCTGTAATTAAATCGTAGTCATTCATTTCTAAAAAAATTTTGAAATTCTTAACAAGAACTTCATCATCTTCAACTAAAAATACAAGATGTTTCACAATTAAAAACTTATATTATTTGATAAGAAACTTATTAATTTTCACTTATTATAAAATAAGAAATATTTAGTATTTATGAAACCGAAAATGAGATTTTTTTATATATCTAAATGTTCAATTCTTCAAAATTTTAAAATAATATTTCTAAAAATTTAAAATAAATCAATTAAATTTAATCATCAAAACACAAAACTCCAGGATTTAAGACATTGTTAGGATCAAAAATTTTCTTCACTTTCTTTAATGCTATTTGGGTTGAAGCTTCGTGTTTCTTATAAACTTCTTTAGCCCATAACCCATAAGGTCGATTAAAGAATGCACCAGAATCCATTAATTGAATGCTTACATTTAAGAACTTTTCTTTAATGTCTAATGCTTCTTCTGTGTTATCAGAGTTATAATATATATCGAATTCGAGGTGATAAGAGGTGCCTTGGTTAATTGGTTGAATGTAAACTCCTAACTTATTTGAGAAATATTTATTAACTAAGAAGATAAATTCTGCAATTCTTTCATAATTTGAAATAAAAATGATGTCTTGATATGCTCCACTTAATCTTAATCTCCAAGGATTAATGTCAGCCTTATTTATGAACTTTAGGATATCATTTTCATTTAAAATTTTGCATTCCTTCAATTCCAGAGGTTTTTTTCTCAAGATATCACGAATATCTCCTTCTAGATATGAGATCTTTTCATTTGCAAGCTCACCTTTTCCTGATATAGTATATATTAAATTCCATTTGGGCAATACTTCTGCAAAGTGTGTTATTTCAGTTGAATTTTCTTTAATTAGACAGGCTAAATTTAGATTATTTAAAATAAACAACTCATCGCATAATCTATATTTTAAGAGTTCATGCTGAAAATCTAAAAGATCCTCAACTTTATCTGACTGAAGATGATATACTTTTTGAATTGAAGGATTTATTTCTAATTTTATAGTAGCCCATGTGACAATTCCAATACTCCCCTGTGCTCCCTGTATTACTCTAAATAAACTAAATTGGGTTGGTCCCATAGGATTTACTTGGGCTTGTCCCGATTTTATTTGTTGTTTTATAGTTCCTGGACCTGCAGCAACTCCTGTTCTAAATAAGTCACCATTTCCGAAAAAAACTTCAGTACACAATAATGGATCTGAGCTATCCCACATATAACGTGGAATTGTAACAGGCTCACGTTCAAGTGCTGCTGTAAGAACAGATTTAGAAGCTCTGGGGTGTAAAGGTATTAATAACTTCAATCCTTTTTTATTTAAAAGAGGGATTAAGTCACCAAAAGTCACCCCAGGTTCTATCATAACTACTCTGTTTTTCTTATCAATATTAATAATTTCATTCAATTTAGAGAGGTTTAAAATAACACTCTTATGATGACGTGGAATAGTGTCTCCATGGTGTCTGGGACCTGATGGGGAACTAACAGGAATAATAGAAAAGTTAAGGAAATTAGCTGTCTTTAAGATCTTTTGAACTTGCTTTGTATTTTTAGGCCAAACAACATATTTTGGATTGTTTTTAGGAAAAAAACTTAAATCTTCTGAATATGTCTCAAGTAAAGTAGAATCATTTGAAACATTTTTTGAACCACAAATTCTAACTAATTCATTATATATCTGATCTTCGGTCATCCTTATTTAAAAAAAGATATTTCTTTCTTCTTAAAATATTTCCATCTATTAAGATATTTTCATTCAAAAAAATAAAACTTTATTT
>JBHLNW010000025.1:0-36038 GCA_048941185.1 Promethearchaeota archaeon | reverse complement strand
AGATATAGAAAAATTCAACAATACGGATTCAATCCTGACGGTTCGTATTCATTAGCTTTATATGAATCTACTCAAGAATCATGGCAATTAATTGAGACTCTTGATAAGGTCAATGAAAGTACTTCAGAAAAATATTTAGAAAGTTCAATTATAGATCTCCAACAAGATACTGAGTATTTTATTACTCTTTATGAAATTGAGTTAATTCAACCAGATTGGACTTGGTTAATAATCACTAGTTCAGTAATTGCGATTGTAATTATTGCGTTAGTAGCCGCACTTTCCAAAAAAGATTATTTTCAATATCTAAGAACTAGAACAATACCAATTGAGAAAGGAGCGCATCGTTTAAGTTTAGATGAGGTTTTAGAAAATGAAAATCGAAATAAGATAATAGATTTAATTTTAAATGAACCTGGAATTCACTTTAATGAATTATTACGTAGAACTGGATTAGCAGCAGGTAATTTAGTGTGGCATCTTGATATATTGCTAACATATAAAGTTATCGGGAAAAAAAGAATAGGAAACTTTATTGCATACTTTCCGTATTATCAGAAGAATCCAATATCCAACGTAGATCTAAAATTGCAGAAAAGTAAACTAACATTAGAAATTTTAGAAACGATTGAAAAAAACCCTGGATTATGGAACAATATAATTACTAAAAAATTTAAATTGGATCATAAAACTATTCAATACCATTTAGATAAATTAATCGATCTTGATCTCATCAAATATAAAAAAGATGGGAGAAAAAAGAAAATCTATCCAAATTTTGAAGCTGAGTATTTCACTAATAACGAGTAAAATATGAAATTTTGTATCTCATAATTATTGATAACTAATTTTAAGATAAAACCATAAGATACAAAATTTTTTTTAATAATTGAATTATTAATTTGATAATTAATTATAATTAATGTCGAAAATGATGGATCCAGAACAATTCTTAAAATTTCTTAAAGGGAGAAGAAGTATTAGATCATTTCAAGATAAACCATTATCAGAAAAAGAATTAGAAATGATTTTAGAAGCAGCAAGGTGGGCACCTAGTGCCTCAAATCGTCAACCATGGGAGTTTATCGTTATAAAAAATAAAGAAACATTGGTAAAATTAGCTAAAAGTATAAGTTATGGTAAGTTTATGAAACAAGTTCCAGTTGCAATTGCAATTGTTGCTAAAGTAAAAAGTAGTCCTAAATGGTACTTAATTGATACTTCATTAGTTTCAATGAATATGATGTTAATGGCGTGGTCTTTAGGAATTGGAACTTGTTGGTTAGGAGCTATGAATAGAGAAAAAGCAAAAGAAATTATTGGTATTAGAGCAGATGACCATCTTTTAACAGTTTTGCCTTTTGGTTATATTCAAGAAGAGATTCCTGCGCCTACCTCTAGAAAAGAGTTAAGTAAAATAGTGAAATATATAAATTAAATTGAAGTCGCACTAAATTATAATAGTAAGTTCTTCAAGGGTCTCAGGAGCCTTGGTTAATTTTTGATATCCATTTTCAGTAATCAAGACAGTATCTGAATGACGAAATCCTCCCAAACCAGGTATATAAATACCGGGCTCAACACTAATTACCATATTTTTTTGTAATGGTTTATCATAACCCTCCGCCAAAAATGGAGCTTCATGACCTGTAATTCCAAGACCGTGTCCAGTACGGTGAATTATGTAATCTCCATATCCTCTTCCTGTGATAAAATTTTTCACCGCTTTATCTACTTCACTCATTATCACACCTGGCTTTAACATACTATACGCTAAAGCTCTTGCTTCGAACATAACTTCAAACGGCTCCACTGCCTTCTTCGGAACTTTGCCTAAAAAAAAGGTTCTTTCAATCTCAACACCATAACCATCTACTTGGGCAGATACTATTGATACATGAGGTCCGTCTTCTTCCATTTCTTTAAAGATATGGGGGATAAGATGCGGATCATGTGAAATAGAAGGAGGCCAAACTGCTCCAGTCGTCCCTGTTGCTCTAAAGTTGGCATTTGGTATATCTTGGACAATCTTAGATGTCATAGCGTCAGTTATTTCCTTGTATAATGCAAATTCAAGCACTTTTGGACGACATTTTTTCAAAAGAACTTTATGACCTTTATTTACAACTCTACAAGCATGATAGATACGTCCTATTTCATAACTAGTCTTAATAATTCTAGCCTCATCAATTATATCTACTACTATAATTTTTCCAGGAGTTTTATTAGCAATGCCGATTGGCAATTCGGATTCTATTCCAACCTTAGCATTGGCATTAATTTGCTTTTGGTAATGATCATACCAATTCTCACCACTTTTAGCGGGAAATTCGTAATAAATAACAAATTCAAGTTCACATTTAGCTCTAGTCATAAAATGCCCTTTTTCTAATTTTGGGATCAACATTTTTGGTATTCCCTCTTTCTCGACAATTAATAAAAAAGGACGCTCATGAACATAAAAAGCAAAGTTAGTTAGATAATAGATATTTACAGGATTAAATGAAATATAGTAATCCAAATCATGTTCCTTCATTAACTTTCTAACTTTATCTAAGCGGTTTGATAACTCTTCACGACTAGGAGGGTCTGTAATAGTTTTTATTTTTAAACTCATATTTCACATCAACATTTCATAAGAATATAATAATCATATAAGACTAAATTATAAATAAATCATTAATCTACATGTAAATGACTTTAGGATATTTTGGTTTAATTCTACATGGGCATATTCCATGGTGTAAAAAGTCGGGGATTTGGCCTGCTGGAGAAGAATGGTTAATGGAGGCTATGAACGAAACATATATCCCTATGTTAAATACTTTAAGGGAATTGAAAGAAAAAGGAATAAAACCCGCTATTACTATTAACATTACACCAATTCTGGCTGAACAATTCTCAGATGAATATATGAAGCAACGATTTACAGAATATATGGAGAATTTAATATCAAGAGCTAAAAAAGACATTCTAAGATTTAAAAACAATCAAGTTAGAAGGGAAATAGCAGAACTTCATTTAAAGAATTTTGAGTATATATTAGACACATATTATCATAATTATTATAGAGATTTGCTAGGTTCATTTAAATGGCTTCAAGATGAAGCAGTGATTGAATTAATAACATGTGGAGCAACTCATGGATTTTTACCTCTTTTTCAGAGTGATTCAGGAATTTTTTCTCAAATTCAGTTAGCTGTTGATACACATAAAAAACATTTTGGCAAAGAACCTAAAGGTTTCTGGCTTCCTGAATGTGCATATCGACCTAAAGAATATAAAAGTGGAAAGATTAGAGAGAGTATTGATTATTGGTTAAATAATTCAGGTATAGAATACTTTTTTGTAGATTCTCACGGAATTATAACTGCTGACATTTTAGAGCATAAAAATGATATAGGATTAAGTACAAATTTTGGTTATACTTTAGAAACGGGAATTTCAGTTTTTGGCAGAAATGAACGAACAAGTCGACAAGTATGGGATGCAAAAATAGGATATCCAGGAAACGATTATTACAGAGAATTTCATAAGAAAGATAATGAGTCAGGTTTACATTATTGGAGAATCACTAGCAAAGAATTGGGAAAACGAGAGAAGCAACTATATAATCTTGAGAAGGCCAAAGAAACAGTCAAATCCCATGCAATTCATTTTGTTTCATTAATATCTGATGAATTAGAGCAATTTTCAGAGAATTGTAACTTAAGAGGAATTATCATTTCCCCATATGATTTTGAGTTATATGGGCATTGGTGGAGGGAAGGTATTTCTTGGTTAAAAGAGGTATTTGAATTGATTAATAACCATAAAGATATAGAATTAATAAAAATTAGCGATTATATTTCCAAATTTAAAGAAAATTTTTCAATAATTAAAATGAAGGAGAGCAGTTGGGGTGAAGGTGGGCATTTTCAAGTTTGGAAGAATCCAGAACACAGTTGGATTTGGCCATATATCAATGGTTCGATTAAAATGTTGGAAGAGGTTCTAGAACAACAATTAAATCCTAATGAATGGGGAAAAAGAATCTTACGACAAACAGCAAGAGAACTTTTATTAATGGAAGGTAGCGATTGGCCTTTTCTTCTTTACACCAAACAGGCTAAGGAATATGCTAATAAAAGGTTTCATCATCATCATCAACGATTCAACAAATTGATTTGGGCTGCAAAGGATTCAAATGATAAAAATCGTATTTCTCTTAGAGAACTTGAAGAAATTGAACTAATAGATTCATGTTTTAAAGATATTAATATAAATTATTTTAGAGAACTTAAAGAATAAAAATCGCAGCGGCAATTACAGCAGCCCATTCATTTTCTTCCTTAACAGTAGCATAGGAAGTAATATTTTTGGTCTCAACTATTTTTCCTCCCATTTTAAAGACTTCTTTCTTTTCATCATAATTTGCATCAGGATCAAAAGGGATACCTAGAGTGGTTGCTAGCATTTCTGCTGCTAAATCTTCAGCGAATTCACCAACATTTTCTGGTTTTATACCAAAAGAATGATGTTCACTTAAGTATCCATATTGTCCCTTATCAGCAGGTTTAGCAACTCCTATAGAAGCGCAAATTAAACGATTATACTCATTAGAATTTGCTCGAGCTATTACGGCAAATACAACTTGACCCGGACGTAATTGTCTTAAGCCATCTTCTCTATTAACTTCAATACAATAGGGTGGTAGAATAGAGGAAACATTAACTAAATTATATTTTTCAATTCCTGCATCTCTAAGGGCTTCTTCAAAAGCAGATAGCTTAGATTTGTGAAAACCCTTCCCCTTAACAAAGAATACTTTTTTTGGGACTAATGACATTACTTTATCATTATTTCTTTATATTATTTAATTAAGAATGTAATATTAAAGCTTTTATTTAAATTTATTTCATACTTTAATGACTTAAAGATAATTTTGATAATTAAGTTGTTAGATTTCTGCCTGGTTATTTATTCTATTATTTTATTCTTCCTATATAGCAGAAAAGATTATACTTTAAATTTAAATTAACTATCAAAAGAATATTTTAAAGAAATTTTTTAAATTATTTTGATTCAACACACGTAGGGCAATTAAATACTAATTTTTAAAGATTATTTAAAAAAATTGAAATAATTAATTTAAAATACTTAAGGTATTTAATTCTACTTATGAATACTCATCAAAAAGAAGATTATCTAATAAAAAAAGTTAAACCTTTTGATGTAAAAAAAATAAAAAAGATTAATGATCTTTTAATATCTCTTAAGGATTGCGGCTTTCAGGGAAGAAATTTAGGTTTAGCATTAGATATATTAGAAAAAATGGTTGTTAACAAGGAATGCTTGACTGTTTTAACTTTAAGCGGTGCTCTGGTTCCAGCTGGGATGGGCGAATTAATATCAGCACTAATGGAGTATGAGTTAGTTGATGTTTTGATTAGTACGGGAGCAAATATTACACATGATTTAGTAGATGCTGCTAGTAACATAGGACACTATTTAGGAAGTCCCAATGTTGATGATGATGAATTATTCAAACATCGAATAAATCGGATCTACGATATTTTCCTTCCTGAAGAAAATTATAGTAAAGCTGATACCAAATTATTGGAATTGATTCGATCATCATTTGAAAATAAAAAAATTCAAATCACACCATCAGAATTTCTACAGAAAATAGGTAATAAATTATCAGCAAATTGTATTCTTTCTATGGCAGCAAAAAAAAATATACCCATATTTATCCCGGCCTTTTCAGATTCAGAATTAGCTTTAAAACTGTTAAAATATGACTTTTATGAAGGTTATGAATTTCAATTTGATATCTTGGGAGATGTTAAGAAGTTTGGAGATATTGTAAGAAAATATAAAGAATATGGGACGATCATAATAGGTGGTGGTGTTCCAAGGAATTGGGCTCAGCAGATCTTTCCTATGTTAGATCAATTTGACAAAATTACGAACATGGGTTATAATTATTCTATTCGTATTCATACTGCTATGGAATACGATGGGGGTCTTTCAGGAAGTACATTTTCTGAAGCAAAATCATGGGGGAAGTATTCCTTAGAATCGAAACATGTAAGTGTTTGGTGTGATGCTACTATTGCTTTGCCAATTTTAATCACTGGTTTATTCCAACGGTTAAAAATTATTTAATTTATCTTAAGCATCTTCTAATTTTATTAAATTTCTTAATTCTTCGAAAGCTTTCTTTTGTTTTTGGTCTTCAATTTGGCATTTTGTCACTTTCCAAAACCTATATTCATGGTTTAAATAAGCTGGACAAGATCTCTTTATATCTTCGGCACATTTTATTATTTGCCAGCATTGAAATTTGCTTTCTTCGTAGAATTTGTGAAATTTTTTTGGTAATTTATCATACTGAAAGTTTGTTTCTTTAAGATATTTGTCCAAATCATTAGAATTATAAGTATTCCAAAATAAAACGATTTTATTTTGATGCTTTTCTTGATTTAAGTAATCAAACATTGCCGCCATCGCTTTTCCCGTGTATGTTGTTTCAAGACTAAAACCTCTTTTTTGACCTTCTAATTCAAATACTTTATCAACCGCATTTTGACCTCTTATTGTTACAGTGCCATAACCTGACCCTAAATAACTAGTAATAAAAACAAAATCTTCCTCATTTACATTTACTTTCGGAATTGATTTATCTCTCTTTCTCAAATATTTGATTACTTTGTTAGCACTCCTCTTCACTGCTGTTGGATTTGAAGTCAATTTTGTATATACGGCCACAACATATACTTTTGATTTTAAACCGAGTATTTTACAACCTGCTATAAGTCCTGCTGCAGTTCCAACGGTTCCCCCAGCTAAAAAAATAATATCAGGCTCAGGAAGTAAATTTTGGTCAATTTGTTCTTTTAACTCAAAAAGAGCGTTTACAATTCCAACCATTCCAAGAGAAGATCCAATTCCAAATAAGGGAGACCCTCCTGGAAATATCCACGAATATTTAAAATGAAATATTTTATAAAATAGAGTTTTTACAAATACACCAATATCTTTCTTTCCAAGATGAAGTTTTGCTCCAAAATAGTCAAATAATAATAATGAACGCTGAACATGCCAAGTTAGAGGTTGATGAAAGAGGAAGAGATGACATTTTAAAGTTGGAATTAATTCATGACAAATAATGGCGCATGCTAATCCATGATTACTTCCAATACCTCCAGTGGTTAATATACCTTTTTTCTTCTTTTTTAAAACTTTTCCAAAAATAAATTCAAACTTTCGAATCTTGTTTCCCCCATAAATCGGATGATTTTTATCATCTCTTTTAATATATATTTTACTGGTATTCAATTTGAAATAATTTTCTAATTCAGTTAACCTTTCTATTGGAGTAGGGAGTTTAGTAAGTAAGGGGATCCAAGGTATTTTATCCTTTAGATTTGGATATAGTTTGAACAAGATTGGGACTGTTCCAACCATATTTATCTAAATTCTAGATTATAAAAAAAATTTTATAAAAGAATTAATATGCCAATTTTGTCAAATAAAAAGTACAAATCTCTAGGAATCAATGCTTATCTTTCACAAATTTTTCAAGCCTTCTTTTAAGATCAGCAGATTGACCTGTCAAGATCATTACACGCAATTCTTCAGCTAAAACATTCTCAATTGGTTCTCCTTGATTCTCATTTATTAACTTCTTTGCCCATTTGAGAGCAAGATGGTCTTTTTGCACTATGGTATTAGCCGTTCTTTTAAGAATTCTATTCAAACCCTCTGGTGTACATATTTGAATAACTAATCCCATAGTAAGAGCTTCTTCAGCATTTATTTCTGAGCCTAAATACATCAACTGTTTTGCTCTTCCTTCACCAATAATTCTAGGTAAGAGTTTTGTAGAAGCATTTGAGAAGAAAAGTCCAACCCCTAGTTCTGGAAGCATTATACGAGTGTTATTTGCAGCAATTCTTAAGTCACAATATAATAATTGTTCAAATCCTCCACCTATTACCCAACCATGAAGTCCAGCAATTATAATTCCCGGATGAGAAATCATACTTCTCGTTAAATTTTGAAATGCTTCTAGAAATTCAACAGCTTCATCTGTACGACTTTTATCAGTAAGTAAATCAAAACCATACTTTAAATCAGCACCAACTGTAAAATCTTTACCCTTAGCAGTATAAATAATACAAACATCATTATTTTCAGCGCTTTTCTTAAAAGTATCAATCAACTTTTTAAGAGTCTCTAAATCTATAGCATTTCTTTTCTCAGGTCTATTTAATATTATTTTTCCAATATCTCCTTCTTTTTCATATATTACCACATCATCCAAAATTAAATCACCTATTCAACTTTAAAAATTCTTAAAAGATTATTTTAACTTAAAATATACCCATTTCCTTCTTGTTCTATCAATCTACTTTTAATAAATTTGTCAAAATGCTTTTGAATCATTATCATTTCAGCAACAATTTCATATTCTTTGAACTGGCTATAATATTTATAAATAAAATTTCTATTTTTGAAATCAATTACATTTTTCGGAGATCTTTCAGAAAAATCAGCTAAAATTCTTTCATCCCTTTTATAAATAATAGATTTATACTTCCCTAATTCTTGTTTTATTACTTTTTCACCTTCAATTATTCCTCTATGGCCAGTAATAGCGGTTTGTATGTTTAAACGATTTAACTTTTCAATTGAATTTTCAAAATCCATTAAGTTTGAGTCGACACCTGCATAAAATACAAAATTAGTTAAATCAATGTCTGCAAAGAATGCTATATTAGAATTTAATTCTAAAAAAGCACAATGACCCGCTGTATGTCCTGGAGTATGAATAACTTTTAACTTAAAATTGTTCCCAACTTTAATAATTTGATTATCATCTAAATGCTTTTCGATCTTTGTATTTTCAAGTTTTAAACCCTCCATAAGCCATTCAAAATCCTCTTCTGCTGAAGAATTAGAAACTCCATAAAATTCATTAAATTTATCCACATTTTCAATTAAGAATTTATCTTTTGAATGAATCAGAAACTTAGCACTAGGTAATAATCTATTTCCTGAAGTATGATCTTCATGCCAATGAGATAGTAATACTGTATTTATTGGATTAAGTCTTTTGAGCTTTCTTAAAATCCTACTAGAAATCCCTGTGTCAATTAATAAATCTTTTATCAATAAAGAATGAGAATAAGGATACTTACCATCTCTAGCTCCTTTTATAAAATAAATTTCTTTAAATTCATCCGAAATGGGTTGAATAATATCATTCATTACAATCTAAATTAAATTATAGTACTTTTTAATGATTTTTAAAAATTTAAAATTAAGATAATAATAAATCATTTCGAAGGGTGTATTAAAATGTATTATTATTGTCCTAGTTGTGCTTCAATGAAAATGCCAAAAGTTTTAAATTATTTTCCACCTAAAACAGTAAAATGCTTAAATTGCGGATATATTAATGCAGAAAGTAAATTTATAAAGGATTATCAACAAAAATCGGTTCAACTTAATTACACTCATTGAAGTTCCTATATTTTCTTTTTTTTTGTATAATATATAATAGGATTTCAAGTTTCTTCTAATAAAATTGTGTAGAATAAAAAATGAAAAAGTAAGATAAGATAAAATTAAAAAAAGATTTCTTAAGATTATTTTAATGCATAATAACAACGTTTAGGAGAAATAACTTTTCCTTCTTCTCTTAACTCTTTTATGATTTTTGATACTTCTTTAGATTCAATACCTATTTGATCTGCTATTTCACTAGGGCGTAATGGCTTTTCGGTACTTTTAAAAACGTTTATTACTTTGTCTTTAGCTGACATTATAGTTCACTGATAAAAATAAGAATTAGTAATTAAAATATTTATCAATTATTAAAAAAAACCAATTCAATACAGTTCATCTAATAACTTTTAGCAATATATACTGTACATCCAGCAGGTTTTCCACAAATTAAACATGTAGCGAATTCATGTTTTTCTTCATCAACTCTTTTTCCACGAACGAATCCACCAATCTCTTTTTCAACAATCTCAGCGCACTGGTAGGCATCCATATCAATTGAGCAGAAGCCACAGCAAACAATTTTTCCGTTATTAATAGCCTCAATCGCAGCATCTTTTTCATAAACGCATTCAACTTGAGACTCAAAATCGATAATAGATTTATTCTTTATTTCTTTAGTGTAATTTTGAGCAATTTCATCAATTTTACTTACCAATTGTCTCTCTTTTATCTCAAATTTCATACCATCATGTCTTTTTACAACAATAACTTGCTGTTTATTCAAATCTTTCGGCCCAATTTCGATTCTGATAGGAACACCTTTCAGTTCCCAATAATAATATTTACTTCCAATTGATTCATCTGAATCATCAATTTTAACGATATATTTATCTTTAAAGAGGTTATATATTTCTTTTGCTTTGTCCGACACTAGTTTTTCTTTTCCTTTATAAATTATAGGTATAATAATAATTTGAATTGGTGCTAAATCAAATGGTAAAACTAAACCTTTATCATCACCCAAATATGCAATCATGGCCCCATAATTCCTACTCTGAGCAGGTCCATAGCAAGTTTGATATCCATATTTCTCTTCCCCATCCTTATCAACAAATTTAACATTAAATGGTTTAGCAAAAATCTGTCCTAATAAATGTGTTGAGGGTAATTGTAGAACCTTTCCTGAACCCATTAATGCATCAGCTGCGTATGTGTGAACGGCTCCAGGGAACTTATCCCATTCTGGTCTCTGAAAAAATATGATAGGAATACAACATTCATCCTGAAGAATTTGATATGTGGTTTCCATATCCTCTTTAACTTGCTTCATTGCTTCTTCCATAGTAGCAAATACATTATGCGACTCAATCCAGTGAAATTCTCTTGCTCTAAAAAAAGGTCTTGTCATTTTTCCCTCATATCTCCACACTTGACATGATAAATACCTCTTAAATGGGAGATCTTTATAACTCCTTATCCATAAAGCATACATTTTATAAAGAGCGGTTTCACTTGTGGGGCGTAGCGCTAAACGTTCTGGCAATTTACCAGAACTCCCAGCTTCAGTAACCCAAAATACTTCAGGAGCAAAACCATCAACATGTTTAGCTTCTAACAAAAAATTTGATTCAGGAATAAGAGAAGGCATTGTCAGAGGGAGATGGCCTTTTTTATCTAACAAATCTTCTGTTTGTTTATACATTTTCCTTATTGTGAGGGTTGCCCATTCTCTATATACAACAAAACCCTTGATATTATATCTAATGTCAGCTAACTCTGCTTTGTTGATTAATTCTGTATACCAACCAGAAAAATCTTCTTCTTTTGAAATTGTTATTCCCGTTATAGGAGTATCTTTACTCTTTTTTGCCATAGAAATTCATCAACAAAAATGTTTTAAAAGATAAATATTTTATGGGATGTAAGCCATTACGGTTTACTTTTATTATTTGAAATAAGATGAGAAGTTTCTTAATCCGGAAGTAATTTAGCATCTGTAATGATTGTATCATCCTTAAAAAGACATTTATAATTCTTAGATTCCAAATATTTCTTTAATTTTCCACCAATTTTATTTAATCCAATAAAGTCAGATGGATCTATACTCCTAAAAATTATAATTGATTGGGCAGTCTCTAATTCTTCTTTACTTAACTCATCTGCAACACTAATGGTCACAGACCTAGCACCAGCTAATCTAGCAATTTTCTTTATTTCTTCCTCTAATGATCCAAAAGTAAAATATTCTCTACTCTTCCCCTCAATTTTTTCTATAAGTATTTTCTCTAAAGCATCTCGTGAATTTTGGTCATAAAAAGCAGTTAATTCTTGGGCACTTATATTTTTATACTTTCCGGAAATTAACTGATCTTTATCATTTATAAATTCTATAAGATTATCATAATACTCTTGATCGATCTTCTGAAAATTTTCAATATTTTTAACTAAATCTGTTAATTTAAAGATTAAATCATAATAAAATGTTAGAGTAGGTTTAATTTCGAGCTTATCCTTCATTTCTTTTATTTCAGGATAGTATTTCTTAAGAATTATATTAACTTTATGGTTAAATTCAGCACATAGCTTAGCAACCTCATTAATATTTTTAACAGATTTTTTGCTTAACTGATTTATTAAGGAATTATCTAAGATGGATAAACTTTGAAATATTTCATTAATCTTATTATAATATTTTTTCTCTATATAGCTCATACCCTAATAAAAAAGATAAAAATCCACACTTATAATCTTATTTTAATGTAAAAGAGCAATTCAGACCTTCTTGATATATTAAAAAATATGAAAAAAATAAATAATAGGAGATATCTACTTCAATTTTTAATCATTACAAAACAAAAAATATTTGGACAGCAGTCATAACAGCCCCACTAATTAAAGGAACTGAAAAATTATCATTTACCCCTATAGGTAATAACTCAATTAACGGAGCAGCAATTCCCCCCGATATAAGCACTAATAGATGAATATCTAAAGATGTATTAAGAATATATCCAAGACCTATAACAACTCCAATATAGGCTAAAGTTCCTTCAAGAGTCTTATCAAATATCTTGTGACGACCATAGGCTAGCCCAAATATTTTGGCAAACATGTCACCAAAAACAAGAAAAGATAAAGCGGTTATTGCTATCCCATTCTCAATAGGAGTGAAAAAAAGTACTGTTAAAAATGTAGAAATTAAAAAAAGAGTCATAGTTGAGAACTTTTTCTCTTCACCTTTTCTAAAAATCGCTTTAACTTTTTCAGTCAACAATACATTAGTTCGTTTATGAAGAAATCGAAAGATATCAAGAGCAATAAAGCATAAGCACACAATCCCTATAACAGAAAGACCAAGTTGTGGATCAATAAACACAAACACAAGAAATAAAAGTGATACTGGTCTTATTGCTACTCTCCACCAACTTGATAAGAAAGTTTCATCCGTAATTACCAATTTCTTTTCTGTAATTACTTTATACATCCCTATAATCGCTATATGAACGAGAATTAAGACAAAAAATACGTTAAATTCGCTTGTAGGATAGATTATAAATACAGAATAACCAAGTAGAGGAAATAATATCACTGGTAAAAGACTTCCTGCTTTAGAGATATATGTAAATATAATCACGAGTACCAACAATAAGAGTAAAACGTGAAATAATTCAAGACTCGCAGTTAGGTAGTTCACAAGATAAAAAAGAAGAATTCCAGTGGCAGTAGCTTGCCCTTGCCCCCCTCGAAATTTTAAATAAAATGGAAAAACATGCCCCACTATAGCCATCAGTCCACTTAGTTGCCATATAATCGGGTTAACTCTAAAGGCAAAAGCAACTAACATAGCTAATAATCCTTTTAAAGTATCATATAAAGCGGTTAAAATAGCATAGGGAAGCCCTAAAACTTTAAAAGCATTCGTAGTTCCTGGGTTTTTTGTTCCTTCCTCTCTTACATCAATTCCTTTTAATTTGCCAAAAATAAAGGCTGGTAAAATTGCCCCTAAAAGATATCCCATTACTAAACTTAAGATACTCAAAAATATCTCAATAATAATATCCATAAAATCTCACTATTTATGCTATCAATGTATACTTGAATTTATGTTATATAAAAATTTTTTTGTAAAAATATTAGGTAGGTAGATATCAAAAATTAGTAGAATTCAATCCTATTGATTTATTAGAATTCAAGGCCTTGATAAACTTGAGGAATTAGCGACTTTAATCTTAAATAAAAATTAAATTAGCGAGATAAAAAATATAGATACTCTACAGAAATTAACATACTTATCTTTAGATTACAATAATTTAACTGAATTAAAGGGGATTAATGGTTTAATTTATCTTAAATATATTTCTATAATTCAAAATAAAATTAAAAAAATCACACCGTTTAATGATTTACCTAGTTTATATTCAATCAATTGCTTAGATGCTGATTCTTTCTCCACTAAAGATGTTGAAGAAATAAAAGAATGGGCAGAAAACGAAGATTTTCATGTTGAGATTGAAAATAAAGAATCTCGGGGGCCATTTTGGAAAAGAGAGGATTATACAGAATATTTTTTATCTTTTTCAAAAAAAAGTCGTCTAAATAAATATTTATTTTTCTAAGATAAAATTAAAAAAAGGAAAAATAAAAAAAATTAATCCATTGTCCAGAATTGTAAAATCTCTTTATCGCAATTTGCTTTTTATCTGTTTGGATCGAGATCTTAAAGTGACCTCTGTGACTTTTGCGATCTCAGAGACTTCTGCCTGTGTCTTTCGATGATTACCAGCTTTTGCGGCCATATAAATGACACTTGCAGCTAATCCTTTAGGATCTTTACCAGTTCGTAATAATCCATTTTTTGAAGCCTCTACAAGCATATTGATGGCTTTTTTCTGTGTTTCCATTGGTAAACCTAAATCATTTCCAAATCTAAAAACTAATTGCTCTGCTGTGATTGGTTTATATTTCAAATTTAACTCTGGGAGCACTTCCTTAACAACCATACCCAAAGAGCGATGTACAGTTCTTCTTGGAGTCATAGACGCTTCACAGACCTCTTCGAGTAATCTTGGGAATTCATGTACTCTTATTGCTGCATATAATGAGGCTGCAATAAACCCATCAATTGATCTACCCATTGTTAGTTTTTTCTTGGCGACAACTGAATAAATCTTCCATGCTGTTTCTTTAATATATTCAGGAATATTCATCTTGCTTGAAAGCATTTTGAGTTTAGGTTTAGCTTCCCAGAAATTGCGTTCGATGCTTGAAATTAACGAATTTTGAATTTTTGATAATCTTGAGAATAAAGTTTTCCCTCTAGCATTAATTAATCTTCCCTTTGAATCAACTTTAGAAGCAGGAAGCATAGTTCGAGGTCCAAATTCTCTCCACCGAGGTTCTGTTCGTCTTCTCTTATTCACTTCTTCAACTGTATAAGCTCTTCGTTCATTTCCTACTAAATTTCGTTCAATAACCATGCCACAATTTAAGCAGACATTGTCTCCATCTCGAGATTCAATACAAGGATTACTACAACATTGAGCATCAGGACTACAGCTAAGTTCACTCTCTGAACCAGTTTTTGTTGAACGTAATCTATCTCTATAGCTCATTTTTATTCACTTTTAATTGTGTTATTTTTTTTCCGCTGCAAATATATTCGTCAATATA
This sequence comes from Promethearchaeota archaeon, assembly GCA_048941185.1. Lineage (GTDB taxonomy): Archaea > Asgardarchaeota > Lokiarchaeia > Sigyniarchaeales > SOKP01 > Loki-b32. The sequence goes on along the minus strand of JBHLNW010000025.1, from coordinate 20,870 downwards.
TTTGTATTAGTGTATGTTCTGTGATCGTTATGATCAGTTTTGTATATATTTGTATCTACAATAAATTATAATCTTTATAATTTTGTAAAATATTTTTTTATTGACTATGTCTATTTAAGTTACTTCATAATATAAATATTTAACTCTACAAATATGTGATGTGTCTAAGAACAGATGAAAAGAGGGGAATTTAGTGGGATTTATAATTTATAAGAAATTTAGAATTCAAAATTAAATGAAAAAAAAGAAAATTCGTTGAAATGTTTTTAACTCCAAGAAACTTTAATGGTATAAGTACATGAATCTCTCCATATAATACAAGAAAATTTGATTATAATAACCTGTGAAATAGAAATCAGATGCATGACCCCCAAAAGGCATCCATAATATGGTGCAGTGTTCATTAGCATGAGCAATATATGTTTTTTGAATATCTTCAGCTATACTAAAATACTTAATTATATCATGAGTACCTTGAAAGATAAGACAAGGGGGACTATCACTTTCAATTAATTTTTCTGGATTTTTGAACTTATCACTACCACCAATTCCAAAAAAATTCATTAAATCATTCGCCGGATAGAAAGGAATTAATCCCTTTACAGTTAAATTGGCACTAAACATGTCTGTATAGTTTCCACTAGCAATAGCTAATGCTACAGCACAAGTTAGATGACCTCCCGCAGATCCCCCACTGATGAACACAGAATCCAAATTTGCACTATAAATATCCGAATTATTTGTTAAAAAATTAGTAAAGATACCAATATGGCGCATCATATCATCGATATTAAAATTGCCTTTTTTATAAACAGGAGTGAGGGGATCTAATGCATACAAAGGATTTATAGCGATTCCATATTGAATATCAAATACTGTATATCCTTGAGCCGCAAAATATTTGTTCATTTGCATCATATTCATCAAACCTTTATCACCAGAAACCCAAGCACCTCCATGAATTCTTATAATCGTCGAATTTAATCCCGGAAGGTCTTCATCATTGTCTAAAGGCATGTAAGCATCAAAATATAGTCTTATTCCTTCATCATCATAGAATAGAATGTCTTTTTCAATCCTACAGTCTTTTGGTGGAATTCCTAAAAAATAACTTGATAATGAAAAAGGGGTTTCTAAAAAGACATTATCAACTTCATAAGGTATCTTTTCTCTCCAATCTGAACCAAAAGTGCGTGAAAAGTTCTGTTCAATAGCATTTATCGTATTTTGAGTAAAAAATAATGGAGACAATAACAAGCCAGATACTAAAATTCCACTTAAAGCAGTTCTATAAAATTTTTTAGAATTCCATCGTGTATGTTTCAATTTCAAAAGGAGTATGGTATTAGCAAAAAATATTATAGAAAAGAAAATGCCAAATTGGCCCGATATTATTGCTATAAAGGTGGTAACAAACTCAAATGATCCTAATAAAATTACAATTCCAAAGACAATTCCGATAATAAATGTGACCCTGGATGCTATCGTTATAACTTTTTTTAATACATTTTTAGTTTTAATCAGTTTCTCTGTAATTATTTTATCAGAATAATCATCTTCAATCCCTAATTTTATCCTATTATAAGTTTTATTTCCAAGAATAGCATAAATTATTCCTATTATAAAAGTTCCAAAATAAAAGAGAGAAATCAAGATGTATGCTAATAAATTATCAATTATTTGATTTGAATATGTTACAGACACAAGTAAATTTCCAAGCATCATAAAAACAATAGCAAGAATGATAAACGCTAAATATACATAACTCAACAGATTCATCTTATTAATGAATCTCCCTCTTCCATTTTTCTTATAGGAGTTAATGAAAATAAGAATAAGGTTTCCGAAAAATGTTATTAAAAGAAGAACTCCAAAAACATCCCATAATATTAAATAGACAGGAAATAATAAATAAAAGATTCCTAAAATGATGCAAATTGAATTCAAAAGAACTGAGGAGTAATTAGCAATTTTAAAAGTATATGATTTTAGCCAATTCTTCTTGATCTTCATCTTATTCTTATTTTCCCCTAATTTATATTATAGATTTAGTAGCTAAATCTAATATCTGAGAATCTTAATAAAATTAAATATTCTTATACCAAATGATTCGTAGAAGAATCATTATAAAATTAATCAAAAATCTAGTATTAAAATGTTGACAAAAATAAAAATTTTTAGGGTGAAAACGGAGAATATCAGAAATTAATACGTAAACGTAAATGATAACTTTATTCTTATCCTTCAACTTTTTTTGTGTGACAATAACAAGTACATTCATTTAGTAATCTTAGATGTCTTTAATAAAGGGAGAACCGAGGGACCATTAGGTAAGATAAGTATAGATGCATCTTTTCCATATTTTCTTAAACTAATTTTAATAGCTTCTTCAACACTTTTAGCGTATTTTAAACCAATATTACCAATCTCATTTTCACTTAATTCAGAGATAATAAAGATCTCAGCTTTCATAAGAATTCTAGCAAGAATCTGAATTTCCCATTGATCCGGTAAATAAATTTCCTTATTCAATATTTTTTCATAAATTTCAGTTGGAGTCATTCCAGAGAATAATAATTCTTCAAATTTTTCCTGTCCAATCCCATCAGCACATTCGTTTACTGCGATTATTGTACCACCCTTTTTCACAGCCATTTCTCCAATTGCCATGCTCTTTACTGCTTGGTATAAGTTAAGATCTAGCGGATACCCTCCGTTTCCGCAAATAACTATATCATAAAGCCCCTCAATTTCTCTGAAAATATGTTCTTTTTGATATTCTACTAATCTTTCATGAGCTTTAATAAGATCTCCAGCAGCTACCTGAATAATTTCGTGATCCCCATTAATACACACATTAACAATAAAATCTACCCCTATCAAGTTAGAAATTTCAATTGCTTGCTTATGTAATGGATTTTCTTCATAAATTCCGAATCTAGCATATTTTGAATTGATTCTTTCTGCAGAGTGATTAATTTGGATAGTTTGGGCTCCTAATATACCCGGTACAACGGATTTTCGACCACCTGAAAATCCAAAGAAGAAATGAGGTTCAACATAACCCGTTAAAATCTTTAAATCAGCATTAGTATAATATTTATTAACTAAGATAGGATTGCTTTCACTTAAATTTCCTATTTGAATTAGGCATTCTTTGTCGTAAGCTTGATGATTAACAACTTTAATTCTGTTCTTTAGATTTTTACCTAAAATTCGCTCTAATTCATCTTTATAGGTTGCGCGATGTAAACCTGTAGCAATCAAAATGATGATTTGCTTATCATTAATTCCATAAGCATTTAATTCATCTATTAAAGCTTCAAGGATTAGGTTTGATGGTACTGGTCTAGTAGCATCACTTGAAACAATGCAAACTGTCTTTAAATTACTCTTATTATCTAGTATCTCTTTAAGAGGTAAACTTCCAATTGGATTATTAATTGATTCTTTGATTTTTACTATAGGCTTTTCAATACTTTTTTGTCCAGTAGGCTGAAAAATAGTAATGTTCCATTTTGAGTCTAAGCTTATTTCTATATCATCTTTTCCATATCGAAATTTCATGATTTTTCACAGTTCTTATGAATAATTTCTCTAGCTTTTTCAAAAATTTCAATTGTATTTACTCCGGCAGGACATTTGGTTTGACAAAGACCACATAAAGTGCATGTGTGAAATACTTCTATTATTAAATCATTTAACTCTAGATCTCCATGAACTAATCCATTCAACAGACATAAACGTCCTCTTGGACTATAAGTTTCTAATTGGTAATTCATTCTTGATGGACAAGAGATACAAAATCCACATCTCATACATTTTAATTCCATTATTCCATTAGATTGATTTTTTAGAGACCGTTTTATATTTGGAGTATTAAGTTCTCGAGAATCTCCTTTTCCAATCCCCGGATTTAAGATCATATTTGGATCGAAGAACTTTTTAATTTGCGTCATTAATTCAATTACGTTAGATTCATGTTCTAATTCAAGATATGATGTTTTAATTTTACCTATTCCATGTTCACCGGTTATTGAACCCCCTGCAGGAATTATAATTTCTCTATATAAATAATCTATTGCCTTTTGGAAATCTCTTACATCTTGTTCATCATTCTCATTAAATAAAAATGTGGGATGTAAATTTCCTTCCATATGACAAATTATTGCTACTAATAAATTTTTAGCATTAATTCTTTTAGGTATCTCCTCAATCTTTTTAATTACTTCAGAAAATTTGGAAATTTGAATCGTACAATCTTCAACACAAGTGTTTGGTCTAATTCTTGAAAGAGCTGGAAGATTAGCTTTCCTTGCAAGGATTAACCTTTCTCTTTCTATTTCATTCATAGCGACTTTATGAAATATTGGATTTTTTTGGATAATGATATTAAACATATTAGTGAATTCTTCATCAATTTCTCGTAGAGATTTTCCATCTACTTCAGCTAATAATACATAACCCATCGGAAAATCAAAGAATTCACCACCTAAATATTCGGTAACAGCTTTTAAAATAAGTTTATCCATGAATTCGAGTAAGTTAGGTATAATGCCACTTCTTCGTAGATCTAAGACTGCTTCCTGCAAATCATCAACATCTTTGAATATAAACAAACCTAATTTCCTAGCTCTAGGTAAAGGTCTGATCCTTAAACCAACCTTTGTGATAACCCCTAACGTGCCCTCAGAACCAATAAAAAGATCCATTATATTATATGAAGATACTGATTTTAAAACATTTGAGCCTAAATTTAAGAGACTTCCATCTGGTAATACAACCTCTAAATACATAACATAATTTTTGGTAACCCCATACTTAAAAGCCTGAATTCCTCCAGCATTGTTTGCAACCATCCCCCCGATCGTTGCTACAGAGCTAGAACCAGGATCTGGAGGAAAAAAATACCCATATGGTTTTAAAATCTCATTCAACTCATCGCATATTACTCCAGGTTCAACCTCAACTAGATTATTTTCAATATCAATCTTAAGAATCCTATTCATTTGGCTTAAATCTAAAATAATCCCACCATAGGGGCTTAGTGAACCAGAAGATAAACTTGTACCACTCCCTCGCGGTGTTACTGGAATTCTATTCTTATTAGCTAAATTTAATACTTTTGAAATTTGCTGAGCATCTTTTGGAATTAAAATTAAATCTGGAACCCAATTTTTATTAAAGATAGACCCTCCAAAGGCATAAGTCCATCTTACTTCGTAATCATTAAAAGAAAATTGTTCTCCGACAATTTCTTTGAATTTTTTTAATAGAGCTTTAGAAATTTTATTATAATAAGGTTCCATATTCATTAATTTTATTTAGAGATTTAAGTATATTTTGGTAAAGGGCTTTAGATATATTTTATCCTTTCTAAAATAAATAAATATTTTGTGAAATCGTAATTTTAATAAGAATAAAACCGTAACTTGCATTTAGAGCTATCATTTTAAATTAGTGGAAATTTTGGCAAAAATTTTAAGAGATATTTGGATATTAACTGAAAGTGGCTTAACGATATTTAGTCGAGTAATTGATCAAAAAGTAGGGTCACAAGTCTTTGGTGGTTTAATGAGTGCATTAAATACCTTTGCAGAAACGCTTGCTGAAGGAGGAATTTCTAATTTTGAGTTGAGCAGTATTCGTTTTATCGTTGAAAAAAAGAATCATTTCCTTTTTGTTGCAAATTCATCCAATGATGTTAAAATTAAAAAAGCATTAAATGAACTAAAAAATGTTTCCAAAAAATTCTTTAAAGTGTATCCTGAAGAAATTTTAAATAATTTTAGTATTAACATAAAAGTATTTGCTGATTTCGAGAAACATATAACTGATTCTCTGGTAGAATTGTTCTAAAGAATCTTAATTATAATATTGCAATATTTCTAATCCGAACTCAAATTGTATCATTTTTTATTTATAATCGAAAAAAATTTAAAATTGATTTGATTTCTTATTCATGAAAAAGAAAATTACGAAGAATAAAGGAATAAAAATGAAACGAACGGATTATAAAGAATCTGCTGATAACGCAGAATTTAACGAATTTCCAACTATTAATAAGAAAAAACAATTCTATTCAAATCATTTAGATAATATAATCAGAAATCTATCAACTCCAAGGTTTTTAGGTTCAATTCATATGAAAAAAACAAGTTCTCCTAATAATTCAATAGAAAATTTAGTAGAAAATGAATTAGACTTAAAAACTACAAAAGTATTAAAAAATACTTTATTTAATCCCGTAACCAAGACTATAATTATATTAGCGATTGTTTTCAATATTGTCTGGTTCCTTTTATCAGCTATTTTTTAGAACCATAATAATTCGTTAATTAAGAAGTCAGAAAGATATAGAAATAATATTTACAAATACATATAGTACTTATTTTTTGTTTAATAAATTTAAAAGGTATTTATATTTTTCAAGATTAGATTTTTATATCCATTTTAAATATTATAACAAAAAATATTATTAGAAAGGTTAGTGATCAATTGATTTACGATGTCATTATTATTGGAGGCGGTGTCACCGGTTGTTCTATTGCCCGTACTCTTTCAAAATATGATTTAAAGGTATGTTTATTAGAAAAGGAAGCGGAGATTGCTGCTGAAACCACCAAAGCTAATTCGGGGGTAATACACGCAGGTTATGCTTCTTCGAGAGAATATATAAAACGATACCTATGTATTAAAGGAAATAAGTTATACACCCAAGCAGCCGAAGAATTGAATTTTCCATTCAAACGAATTGGTTCCTTTGTTGTAGCATTAGAGGATAATCAAATTGAAAAATTGGAGGAGGAAAGGAAGAGGGGTACAGAGGATGGTATTCCAGGTTTAGAAGTGATATTAGATAAGAAGCAAATAAAACAAATGGAACCAAATTTAACGGATGAAGTTGTGGGAGTATTACACGCTCCAACAGCAGGGCTTGCAAGTCCCTATGAATTAACCTTCGCCTTAGCAGAAAATGCTGCTATGAACGGCGTAAAGTTTTTCAGAAGTCATGAGTGTGTCAAAATTAAACATCAAGATTACATATTTACTGTTCGGACTTATAAGGGTGAATTTCAGACAAGAAATCTAATTAATGCTGCTGGATTGCATGCTGCGAGAATTTCTAATATGTTAGGATTGGATTATTTTAGTATAATGCCAAGAAAAGGTGAATATATTCTATTTGATCGCAACGCTCTTCAATTAAATAAAATATTATTTCCAATGGCGACTAAAGTTTCAAAAGGAATATTAGTGTGTCCTACATTACATGGAAACACATTTGTTGGACCAAATGCTCAAAATATAACTGATTTTGAAGATCTTTCTACAACTACCGCTGGTTTAAAAGAAATTCTAGATGGTGGGATGAAATTAGTACCAAATTTACCTGTAAGAAGTTCAATTAGAAATTTTGCTGGATTAAGAGCAGTCCCTGATACATATGATTTTATTATAGATAACACTGATGTATATGGATTTATCAATGTGGCCGGGATCTTATCACCAGGTTTAACAGCAACTTTTGCAATCGCAGAAAAAGTAGTTGAATTTCTCGAACTATTAGGTGTAGAATTAAAAGTAAAAGAAAATTATAATCCAATTCGCCCTAAACCGGAAAGATTTAAGGATTTTACAAAACAGCAACTTTCTAAAAAAATACAAGAAGACCCAACTTGGGGGCGAATTATATGTCGTTGTGAAACTATCCCTGAAAAAGAAATTATTAACGCTATTCATGCTCCAGTCGGTGCCAATACGGTAGATGGAGTAAAGTTTAGATGTAGACCTGGTATGGGAAGATGTCAAGGTGGATTCTGCAGACCTCGGGTAATAGAAATCTTATCAAGAGAATTGAATAAAACTTATCAAGAAATTACTAAGAAAGGAGAAGATACCAATATTTTAATTGGAAAAACTAAAGATTTTGTCTTAAAAAGCAAGGATGGAGGTGTTCGCGAATGAAGAAGTACGAAGTTGACGTTGTTGTTATAGGAGGTGGATCGGCAGGTTTAGCAGCAGCTATAGTTGTTAAAAAAGCTGAATTAAATGTATTAATAATAGAAAGGGATCGAGAGTTAGGTGGAATCACCCTTCAATGTATTCATAATGGATTTGGGCTTCATGAATTTAAAGAGGAATTAACTGGTCCTGAATATGTTCAACGCTTTATTGATCAAGTGAAAGAGTTAGAAATTCCTTATAAATTGGACACAATGGTAATCGAATTTACTCCAGATAAAAAGATTTACGCTGTGAATAATAAAGAAGGATTAATTGAAATAAAAGCTAAAGCAATTATTCTTGCTATGGGTTGCCGTGAAAGAACTAGGGGAGCAATTAATATTCCAGGTTTTAGACCTGCAGGAATATATACAGCTGGACAAGCTCAAAGATTTGTAAATATTGAGGGATATTTACCAGGAAGAACATTTGTTATATTGGGGAGTGGAGATATTGGGATGATAATGGCACGAAGATTGACTTGGGAAGGATGTCAAGTAAAAGCAGTAGTAGAAATTCAACCTTATGTCAGTGGTTTATTAAGAAATGAAGTTCAGTGTTTAGAGGATTATGAAATTCCATTGATCACTAGCTATACAGTTACTAAAATCCATGGTAAAGATAGAGTTAAAGGGGTAACAATTTCAAAGGTAGATCGCAATTTTGATAGAGTTATTGGTTCTGACAAATTTATTGAATGCGATACTCTTTTATTATCAGTTGGCTTAATTCCTGAAAATGAATTGACTAGAGAAGCAGGGGCAAAAATTTCACCAATGGGCGGACCTGTCGTTGATAATAATTTAGAAACTACTATTGGTGGAGTATTTTCGTGTGGAAATGTTTTACAAGTCCATGATTTAGTAGATCTAGTCACAGCAGAAGCAAAGCGTGCAGGATTAAATGCAATTGATTATATTAAGGAACGATATGGTAAAAAGGTTGGAAAAAAAGATCAAATAGTTTGTAAACCGGGTGAAAATATTAATTATATAAAACCGGATTTGATTAATCGGACTGATTTATCTAAAGATATTATTTTTACATTTAGAGTTAAACGACCAGATAGAAGACTCCTTATTCAATTTAAAGATGAAAAAAATAAGATTGTTTACAAACGAAAGAGGAGATATGTTATTCCCAGCGAAATGATCGAATTAAATTTAAATTTAAACGAACTACAAATCGATCCTGAATGTGAATCCTTAGAGGTTGAAGTAATTCCTCGACCTGAGGTTTTGATTGAGGAGGATTGAATAAAGTAAAGGTGATGAGAACTGACAGTAAAAACTAATGAAATTGAGCTACCTGAAGGATTTAAGGATATAAGATGCATAGTTTGTCCTACAGGTTGCCTTGTACATGTCGAAAATGTCAATGGAGAATTAATAATAGAAGGACATTCTTGTAAGAGAGGTGAAGAATATGCACGAGAGGAATTCGTTGCTCCGAAAAGAATTCTCACTACAACGATGCAGATTGAAAACGGATTTTTACCTTTGGTGCCCGTAAGATCAGATAAACCTATTCTTAAGGATCATTTGGAAGAAGCACTTAAAGAAATCGCACAAACAAAAATTAAAGCTCCTATTAAAATGGGGGAAATTCTAATAAAAAACATTTTAGGACTTGAAGTCAATATTATAGCAAGTAGGGATTTAATTGAAATCAAATAACTTTTTCATCTTTTAAAATATCATATTTCTCTCATTGCTGTTTATTATCAATTTAATTTTGATCGATCTTTTTCAGATTTTTCATTTTACTAAAATATATAAAATCTGACTATGATTAGATTGTTAAAAAAGATGTTTTAAAATTAATTTAGAGAAAACATATTATGTCAGAATTCGAACAAAAAGTATTGAAATTACTGGAAGAAATTAATATCAAGCTAGATAAAGTATTAAAAATTCAGCCTACAACCGCAAGTTCGGCACCAGTGGCAACAACAACATACTCTTCACCTACTTCAACAGTAAAACCTTCTGCTATTGTTGATAGACAAAAGGAAGAAGCAAGATTAGAGGAGAAGCCTGTAGTTGAAGGTCGCCGAATTTGCCCTGAATGCGGGAGTACTTCTTTTACTACACATGAAGATAAAAGTCAAGTTTTACATCAAATGGGCGGCGTAAAGATTTACGCTAAGAAGTATGTCTGTAAGCAGTGCGGTTATGAATATTAAACTATTTGGTAATAATTTTTTTAATTTTTTTATTTCTTCTAAAAATCGCGAGATTTTAATAAAAATACTGATTATTAAACCTTTAAGTTAGATTTTTAATTGCTATATACTTTAAATTCTTAATTAGAAATGTAATAAGGAATGTGTGGTGCTAAATTAAATTCCTCAAATGAGAGTTAATAAATGGATTCAATATATAAAAAGCTTTATTTTAAATAATTTTCTCAATCGAAACATTCCTTATTCTGCTCAAATAGAATTAACACTTAGGTGCAATGGGAGATGTCCATTCTGTTCTATTCATTCTTTACCCGAGTCAATAGTGGCTAATGATATGAGTACTGAGCAAATAAAATATCTAATTGATCAAATAGCTGAATTAGGTGTGCTCTCTCTTTCTTTTACAGGGGGTGAACCCACATTAAGAAAAGATTTAACTGAATTAATTTATTATACGGGAGTAATCCATGATTTTATGAATGGTTTAGCTACTAATGGATTTTTAATACCTAAATTATTCAAAGAACATAAAATTCAAGGCTTGGATTACATTTTACTTTCATTAGATTACCCTACAGCAGAATTACATGATAAAATGCGAGGATTAAAAGTATTTGATAGAGTAATTGAATCTATTAAGTTAGCTAATAAAAATGATATCAAACCAATCATCAGCACAGTTGTTATGAGAGATAATATCCACTTATTAGATGATATCTGCGAATTAAGTGAAAAAATGGGCTGCTCGATTGAATTATACCCTTGTGAAGATATAATAAGGGATTTCCCTAATAAAAGTTATAATATCCAAGATATTCAAGATATGATACCAGAAGTATCAGTATGGGCGAATTTAATACGAGTTATGAGGAAAAAATATCATAATATTTTAACTGATTCAATAAGTGTTGAGGTGGTTGAGAAGGGAGGTTTTGGTGGATTTCCCAGGTATCATCAAAATATTTTACGTTGTCATGTTGCAGAAGCTTATTTATTTATTAGTCACGATGGATTAATGAATTATCCATGTAAAATTCATCCAATTTTAAGTTATGATGCCCTAAAATATCCAATATCAAGTATATATAACTCTAATAAGGTAAAAGAAGTAATGAAGATGCATGATAATTATCCTTTCTGTAATAATTGTCGTTTGGGATGTGCAATTGTATCATCAATCCCAACTCGTTGGAAAACAGTCTATGCTAAATTTATTAAAGGATTTTTAGAAGGCAAGTTAAGATAGCAAACATCACTAGACAATATTACCATTTTTTGCTCGCTTTATATGAAAAAATAGGTAATTCAAAAAATTTAATTAAAAACATAGTTTTCCTAATATAGTGATAAAATAATGTCAGAAATAATAGTACTTATTCAGATAGTATTCATTACTTTAGGGATGATAGTCTTAGGAGTTGTTCTTAATCATTTTTTAGGATTAACAAAAGTCGCTTTACAAGATATGAGAACAAAAGCTTTAAAATTTCGAGAACGGATGAAAAATGCTCAATTAATCGGCGATTATGAACAAATGTTACAAATTCAAAAGGAATCTACTCAATTTATGAAAGTTATGATGAAGAAACAAATGATTCCCATGTGCTTAAGATGTATCATTTTTATAGTTATTTTTATGGTTTTAGGGTGGATTTATGTTGATTATCAATCTGGATTATTACCATTTCCAATTCTAATTTTTGGTAGTGGATGGATCGCTGTGTATCTCATCTTCTCACTTTACTTCTCCTTGTTTATATGGGGTGTGAAAAGACTTACAGGAATGGGAACAAGAACACAAAGTTCTGTGAAAGAAATTATGGCACTTGTCTCCCCCCAACAAGAAGCAGGATTATCATATACATCTCCTGATTTATCTGATGTACCAAGAAAAGATTCCTGGAAAGATCGAATTGAAAAATAACATCATCGTAATAATTAATCTTTCAAATTCCTGTTAGTTTAAAATAATAATGAAGCGAAATATTGTATTAAACATAATTTTCATCTTAATTTTTATACTTTTTTTGGTTTTATCCTTAATAATCGATTTTTTCTTCTTTATACCGATTATATGTTTCTTGCCATTTTCTTTTAGTACACTAAGAAGAGATAAACCGTCTTATAATGCGCGAACAACTCAGACATCATCATACGCGGAATCTAAAAATTTAGCATTAAGATATTGTCAGAGATGTGGTGGAGAAATAATCGAACCAATAGCAGTTTATTGTTATCATTGTGGAGAAAAATTAAATAATAAATAATATGTGGTAAAATATGGTTGAACATGATGATATTAAAAGACAAATGACGCTCTATTTTATATTTGCAGCAGCGATGATTGGTCTAAATTATTTAATTCAAAAATTAAATGAACTAATAGTCGCTCCCTTCATTTGTACAAATTTTGGATCAGTGGAATTTATCTATGTATTTTATTGCTCTACGACAACATTTAACATGCCAGAATTAATTGGTTCTATTGTAGCAGTTGGAATTACATATATCATTAAGTTTTTTTTAGATAAATTTATCGTTTTTAAAAAATCTGGAAAAAAGTTAAAAGAGACTTCGATAGAGTTTATTAAATACTTTGCATTCGCTATTCTAACTACAATAGAAAATATTGGTATTCAATTTTTATTAACTAACTTTTTGCAAACACCACTAGAGATAAGTGTTATTATTGCTCTCGGAATTGGTTATCTTACGAAATTTTTTCTTGATAGAAAATATGTTTTTTTAAAAGATTCTGAGTCAATTATAGAAAATAATAAAATTTAATAGATCGAAAGGTAATTTTAAATATATGGCAGAGGAACATCGTGAGGAAGAAAGTGATAAATCGATTGTTGAAGCCTTAGGTCAACTGGGGTGGGTTGAAGAGAGAGAGGAAGAAGAACCAAGTGTTGAAACAGAAGATAATCTCAAAGAGCAATTGAACTTCTTTATAGAAGAAAACAAAAGATTAATCAATGAAATAACTGAAAAAGATGAAAAAATACAAAATTTAGAAAAAGATATTCAAGAATTATCTCAAACGGTTGAAGATAATGTTAATCAGAGTCAAGCAGTTCAAAAATTGTATGAAACAATTGAGAATAAAAATGATGAAATTGAAAATTTAACTACTCGTTTTGAGGAACAATTTTCAAAATCTAATACAACCATCAGTGAACAAGAGGAAAAAATAAAAGAATTAACATCTCAAATTGAACAATTTCAATCGGAACAAGCAAACAATCAGGATCTACAAAGCAAATTAGATGACAAGGAAATTATGATTAAAGAATTAAAAGAACAATTACAATACCTCGAGAATGATACTATTCAGAAATCAAAGTTTGACAAACTTGAAGTACTTCTTGAAAAAAAAGACGAAATCATCACTGGAAAAGAAAAAGCGATTTTTACTATCGAAAATGAATTAAAAAATGCGAATCAAAAAATACATGATCTCCAACAACAACTCGAAACATTTAACTTAGTAAAGAAAGACCTTGAAAAGAAGGTAGAACGAAATAAGGCTTTAGCCATGGAGATTGAAGAACTAAAACAAAAAAATATCACCAGCCAAGAATTACTTGAACGTTATGAAGAAAAATTAGAAGAAGCACATAAAAAAGCTGGAAATTTGACTGGAAAATTTGAATTAGAGCTAGCTAATATGCGAAGTATAATTGATGATAAATCACAAGATGTAAAAAGCTTGAGTGAACAGTTGAAGGAATTTCAGGCTAAAACAGGAGATACAAAACAAGAAGAAGACAAACTTTTGAGTGATCTTCAACAAATTAGAGATGACAAATTAAAATTAGAATCAGATCTCGAAGAGAAAAATAAAGAAGTAATTGAATTGAAGAAGAAAATTAAACTAATGCGTAGAGATCTTCAAAAATCATAATCGAAAACATATATCCTTATTGTTAAACCTCTAAAAAAAGAGAAAAAATAAAATAATTAAAATCTTCAAACTACTTTTCTCGCCACTCAATTCCGCATTGACCGCACTTATATTTCTTCCCATAAACTCTTGGATAGTCGAGAATAATATTAGACTTATCAATGCTCTCATGAATCATATGAGGATCATCAGTTCCACATTCAGGACATTTTCGGCGTCCTTCAAGTTTCTCAACAGTTAAGATTGTAGTATCTGTTCTCCCGGGTATTCCTGGAGCAGCACCAGAAGCTTTTACTTCAGAAATATCTGCTTGTACGTCTTCTGGAGAAACATCTCTCACTTCTGACTTTATTTCGGGTTGAATTGCCGCAGCAATTCTATCATCTTCATCTTCTCCTTCCAAAACTGATTCTGCTTTTAGTTGTACTGCGTCAGATTCTTTATAATCTACACCTCTATCTAAAGCAGCCTTGAATTCAGCATCATCCCCTTCTTCAAAGATAGTTTCTTGTTGTAAGCCCGCTCTATCTGCATCAATAGCGCGTGCCCATTGACCTGCTTTTACTCGTTCGGTCACAGTACAAGCATTTCCTTGCCAAATATAGACTTTATTACCTAAATCAGCAACATAGCAATCTTCTGATTCTAATGATTCCTTTTTAAATGGAACTTGAATCATTTTCATTGCATTGATATCCTCGAATTCTTCAGAAGAAACACGATAAAGAACGTTTTTCCATTCTGTAAAACCTGCCCAATCACCAGTAGTTACATCTTTAAGCAGGGTTTTCGCAACATTTTTTTCAACTATTTTCATAGCACCCATGGTACTGATAGTTTTCATAAATTCTCTTGATTCCTGTCCCTGATCTACTGTAATTATTTTAGCAGCTCCACCACGTTGTTGATCGAGTGTTCTTGCTTGAGCAGCACCTGCGGTTTTCTCATCTACTGAGCACTTATTACCTATCCAGACATATATAGTTTTTTCGGTGTCTAGAAGGTAAACATCACCGCTGGAAAAGACTGGTTTATTGATTTCATTTAAATTTCCTTGATCTATTAGAAATAGTTTCATGGTTAATTTTCACTTTTCTGAATTAATTAAATTATTTTTTTAATAACATTATAAAAACAAGTTTATAAAAATTTTGATAAAAACTAAGATATTATTGTTATATTATTTTCTTCAGATAGAGAAAAATAATGTTAAGAAAAATCATTTAAGGCTAATTCAAATCTTTTTATCACTTCTGGTATCTCACTTAGATCTATGGAGCAATAAGCAATTCGGATTCCATTTACATTATCGTCCAATTTCTCTACAGGTATTATACCTACTTTATATTGCTTTAACAAATGATTAGCGAAATCTGTTGCTTTAATTTTACTCACATTTAAATTTACAAAAACAAAAAAACCCCCTGAATTAGGATCAATTGTTATATTTGGATTATTTATTTTTGCTAACTCCGAATTAATGCATACATATCTTTCTTTGATTAAATTTTGTACTTTCATTCTTGATTGCATGATTTTTACCATTCCTTTTTCATGGAAAAGTTTATGGGTGAGTACTTGGTAGAAACTGTTGCAATTTGATATTGTTGCACGAATAAAACCTTCTAATTTATTATGGATTTCATTCTTTAATATTTGTAGATCTCCATCATTTTTAATCCAGTTTGGTTTTAAACCTATTGTAATAAAACCAATTCGTCCTCCGTAAATCAATAATTCTTTTGTAATTCCGTCCAGTTTAATTGGAATAACATTTTCATCCAACTGGTGTAGATCATAAAATATTGATCTATTTAACACATTATCTTCAAATACATATGGTTCATATGCATCATCAACTAAGACAAAAATAGGCTTTTTATAAATTGATTGACATTCTTTTAACATATCAACAATTTCAGAGCCCTCTTCTATAGTAGGGACGTAACCTGTAGGATTATTAGGAAAATTCAAAAGGATCACAGTTTTCTCTTGAATTTTAGTTACTTCTCCAATAGCTTTTTTCAAACCATCGATATTTATTCTGTTATTTTTAAAAAATTCAAAAGTTTTAATTTTCGACCCAAGGAATTTACTAACGATATTATCATAATTCCCCCATCTCTTATTAGGCAGAATAATAGTATCGCTTGGATTGAGAAAAAGTGAGCAAGCTTGAAAAATTCCATTAGTTACTCCTCCCGTTATTACGGGTGTAGTTATATATTTATTTAACCTGCTTAACAAATTTTTTTCATTGTCAGTATATAGTGATTTCTGAATTATCCAATCTTTCCAAATCTCTCTAGTTTCTTTTAATCCACCAATCGAAGTATAAGGAACGATTTCTTTAACGGTAAGCTTTGAATAATCTGTGATCTCCCTCAGATAACACGGTAACCAATCATTACCTCCTCCATCAATAAAATCCTTTTCAAATCCATAAGCGGTTCCAAGCGTCCCTATTAGTTCTGCTTCCTCTCTTGCTCTTTTTGCCCAATAGAAAATCCCATCTGGAAGGAAAATTCTTTTTCCAATTTCTGAAAAAGAGTTGTATAATGGTGTTTTTTGTATAATGCTAAAGTTCATAATAAAACATCAATTTTTCAAAATTATAAAGAATCTTATCTAGGAATAAATAATTTTAGAAAGGATTGAAATTTAATTACTGAATTTAAATATTAAAATAAATTAACAAAAAATTATGAGTAATGAAAATAATTTAGAAAGTTCTGAAAAAGAAAAAACAACTGAAAACCTCTTTCAAAAAGGTTGGCAAAATTTCATTAATGGTATTAAAGATGGATTTGAAAATTTTACCACATCTTTGGAGGAGCAATCAAAGAAGAATAAGGAATTGTGGGAAGAAAATACTGAAAAAGTTAACAAATTCTTTGATGGAGTAAAACAAGATTGGGAGAAAAAGGTTAAAAAATGGAATGCAGATATGGAACAACGGAGATTAGAAACAAAAGAACAATGGGATGCACACAAGAAAAAAATAAGTCAAGATTTCAAAAATTGGCAAGAGAAGACACAAGAAAAATGGGAAGATGGACTTAAGGCAGTTAGAAAGGGATTTTTTCGAGCATATTTGTGGGCTTTATTATTAGTCATACCAATTATAATTATCTTAGTTATCGTTATCCGAATCATAGGATTTTAAATGATTGAAATCTTCATTATATCCTTTTTATATGCTCTTACTGGTGCTCTATCTCCCGGTCCAGTATTGACATTTACGATTTATAAATCCTTTAAAAGTAAAAATCCTTTCACAGGAGTTTTTATTGTTTTAGGGCATGCTCTTTTAGAGTTTTCATTAATTGTTTTACTATTATTAGGAGCTTCCTTTTTTTTCCTGAATCCTATATTTCAGAGGGTGATTGGAATAATTGGAGGTACATGTTTAATCATTTTTGGATTTCTCACTACACGAGAAGTATACAAGAAAAGATATGAAATAAATTTTAGTATAAAAGAGGAAGATATAAAAGGGTATAAGGGAAATAGTTTTCTTGGAGGAATTTTTTACTCAATTACTAATCCATACTGGGAGTTTTGGTGGAGTGCAGTGGGAGTTTACCTTATGATCGAATTAAATGTATCATTTCAAAATCCATTTGGGTTGTTATTGTTTTTTCTGGGGCATGAATTAGGAGATTTTATTTGGTATATCCCAATTTCTCTATTTGTATATTATGGAGGTAAATCAATGAACGCTAAAATTTATAAATATGTTTTGATTGCCTGTGGAGTCTTTATGATGGCTTTTGGATTGTATTCAATTTTTAAGGTACTCATTTTCCCTCCAAGTTAATAATCTATATCTAAACTATTAGATTTTTCAAAACTATGTATTGAATTGGAAAACAAACTAGTACCTTTCTAATTCTTGATCTTCTTCACTTTCAAATAATTCTGAATGAGGTTCAAGAAAATGATTTTGACACATGGGACATGAATTATATTTTGAAAGCCAAAAGGCTACACATAAATAATGATATGTACTCCCACAGAAAGGACATGTTATTACTTTATCTTGAGCAAAATTAATAAACTTATGGCAAACTGTACATTGTACATCCGAGGCAGAGATTCCTTTCCTTAATTTGACCCTATTTGCTAGAATAGTTTCCAATTTTGCCACTTCTACTTGATAAAGTCCTAAGGAATTATTTAAATGATTAATCTTTGATTTAATTTCTGCAATTCTTTCTTTGAGTTCCTCTTCTGATAATTTCTCTACTAGATATGATGATAGTGCAAAATTTAAAGGCAAACCTTCAAAATTTTCTGTTTGTTCGGTGATTTCTGTAATTGTAGCAAATAAAATTCCTTCCTTTTCAATTAAATCTTTAAAGTTTTTAAATATCTTATTCAGAAGCAATGAAATCAGAAATGTTAGTTGCTGTCTTTTTCGATTTAAACTATCTTCCCAATATTTTATCACTTGATACATATCTACGTCATTAGATTTAACAGAATTTAATTTTTTGTATACCGAGTCTTTAATTTTCTGGATTTTGAGACTTGATTCATTTAGTATTTCTTTTATCCTCTTTAGTTGAGGAAATTCTTCCTTTATTATAATTGATGCCTCATCCTCATAAACTCTGATTAAATCATTTACTTCAGAAATTTTATCTGAGATATACTTTCTTATTTCAACTCTTAGTTCTTCATCCTCAACTGTTTTTATAAAACTCAAATATTCATTTTTTCTACGAAAAATTTCAGAAGATAGATTAGAAAAGATTTTCCTTAACGAAACTGTAATATTTTCGTAAGGACTTAAATAATTCTCTATAGGTAATATCCAATCTTCAATTTCATTAATCTTTACCGAAAAATCTTCAATTTTATTATAATAGAAATTAGTAATTTCTTCAAATTTTTCTGCCTCAACTACATCATGGATTTTTTCTTGAAAACTTTTTTCTAAACCTAAAATATAATAATCAACGATTTTTGGTAAAAAAATGCTAATTTTTTGTTCTTTAAGAGTTTTTAAATCAATACTTATATCCTTTTCTTTTATATTAAAATCTTCAATTTCAACGAATATATCATTTAATTTTTCGTCTACTATTTGTTTAAGTAAAGGACTTATGAAATTCTTAAGATTAGATATAACTTCTTTCCTTTCTATGATATTAATGAATTCTTCTCCCTGAAATACTTCAAATATCCTGTTTAAATATAACAAGCGAAGTAAATCAGAATAAAATTTAATCTTATTCTCATCTTTTGAATAGAAAAATTGATAAATTTCTTCAAAATGGAAGGTTAAAATTCTCTCCTTTTTATCTTTCTTTCTTTTATTTAGAAATAATTCATTTAAACTATTAACAAAATCGACTAATTCTTGAAATTCACTCCATTTTTCGATGGAAGGAGGTATTTCATTTAATTTGAAGTTTAAATTTTTAATTCTGTTAATTTCTGTCCAAAGAGTGGTCGAATCTTCATAATTAGATTTGATATCTTTAATTGATTGCTGGATTTCAGACCCAAGCCGAGCAGTATCTTTAAGTAATTCTTCTATTATTAATAAAGGCCTGTCTAATAATGATAGTTTTTTTACTATTCTTTTAACGTTCCTTATGTTTGAACTAAGGTTTTGCAAGTTATTTGAAATAACATGTAACTCTTCCAATAATTCATTTTTTAGATAATAGAAATCGATTTTGGTGGATAGTAAATAATTTTTAGTAAAATTTTTTAGATCCTCTAAATACTTCGAATAATTGTTGTATATTTCAGTAGAAATATGGAGTTTAGATTTCAAATAATCTTCTATTTTTATATCTTCGGAATTTTCAGTTTTAAGTTTTACAACCATTTCTTTAATTTCTAAAGTCTCTTCTTTACTGAAACCTTGTATCTCTCTTATATCATTAAATGTATTGTTGATAAAGTTCAATTTGATTTTACCCGCTATTAATACATGAGAATCTAATAATTAGTAAAATTTCATAGAATAAATGTTTAATGGTTAAATAGCAGAAGATTATAAATATAAAAATATAAAGTATAAAAAATTATTCTCCTAATTCTTTAATCTCGAAATATTTCTCTTTGGCACCATCTTTGGTTATCGTCAATAGATCTATTCCATTACCAGTCATGGCATCACGACTAATTGAATTTCTTATTGCTTTTTCTACTAACTTTTCACCAGCAGTTATTGTCATATCTTTTTTATATTCCGCTTCTAAAATTCCAATTGAAAGCAGCATACCTGTTCCAGCAGTACCATAATCATCTTCCATAAGTGAACCAAGTGCGTCCAGTGTATATAGTTTTGGTCCATCCTTATCCATTCCTGCTATAACTAAATTTGTATATAAAGGTGCCATCTTTCTACTATACAAATAATTTGAGACCATCTTACCCATACTCTTAGTAGAGATGCGTTCACCTGCCTCCAATTCATAGAGATTAGCCTGCGCACGTAAAATTCGTACTAATATTTGAAAGTCCCCTATTAGACCGTAGCAGGTTAAACCAATGTAATCGGTTATTTTAAAGACTTTTTGGGTAGATTTATTTGTAATAGTGTACCCCCATGTAGCTCTTCTGTCATTTCCAAGCACTACTCCATCCTTGCATTTAATAGCTACGCCTACTGCACCCGGAACCATTATTTCTTGCGACATATTCTTTTTTCTCTTTTTAAGATTTATTACTTAAATTAGGCACTATTTTGATAATATAAATAATCAGATTTAATTAAAATTTTTCTTTTAAATTATAAAATTTTGCCTT
>JBHLNW010000132.1:3237-8452 GCA_048941185.1 Promethearchaeota archaeon | reverse complement strand
AATATTAAAAGTTACTCTAATTCTTTTTTTGGTGGCATTCCTACCATAATTGAAGAATTTGGATTACCCTTTGATCTTAATAATAAAGAAGCTTATGAGATGCTAAAAACTGAACCAATTGACGCTTGGAAAACGCATATAAAAGCCTTAAACAATTATTACAATGCATTAGATGCTAATTTATTACATGCACTGCAATGGAATTATACTCCGGATAATAATAATCAATGGGGTGATCAATGGAATCTTGAAGATCTTTCAATGTATAGTTTAGATCAAAGAATTAATCCAGAAGACATAAATAGTGGTGGAAGGGCAATTAAAGGTTTTTGTCGCCCACATTTTGTTACTTGTACTGGGATTCCAAAAAAAATGGATTTTCAAATGAAAGAAGGACTTTTTTATTTTGAGTTTGATGGTGATGTCTCTATAAAAGCTTTAACGACTATATATGTTCCAAGAATCCATTATCCAAACGGTTTTAATATAGACATTTCTGAAGGTGAAATACATATAGATGAGCAAAATCAAATGGTATCTATAAATATTAAAGAAAATGGGATTCATACAGTAAAAATAACAAAAATTTGAACTTTGATTGAATATTTAATATAAAAATTAATCCCATTTCAAATTATTATAATTTATTTGTGTTACTTCTCCAAGTCCTTCTAATACAGTTCTTGTCCCTTCTTTCTTATAAACTTCCATTAATTCATTCATCGAAGTTATTCTTCCATTTTTGGCGGAGAGATATGCTAAGAGAACAACCGCAACACCCTGTCGTGCTTCTTCTGGTGTAAATTCTGGCTTCTTATCTTCTAAAATGCATTGTGCAAAATAAGCATCTTCATGACCCATGGATATTTTATAATAATCTGGATAAGGGCCATGTTCAATTTCAGGACTGTAATACTCTCCCTTAACTTCAGCATCAGGATGGGAGGAAAACACTCTAACAGGTCTCTCCCAATCGTGATCTTCAAAAATTGTACCTTTTGTTCCATGTAATTCTGTTTTATTTGTAAGTGGATGTACTGTACTAGAGGAAATATCTACAGTTATAGTTGCTCCGCATTTATAGCGCAAAAGAATAATAGCTGTATCTTCTCCTTTATGTGGGGGAGATTTTAAAGTCTTACTCAGCCAACACTGAGCAGAATCTACTTCGCCAAGGAACCAGTTTAACATAGTAAACTTATGAACTCCTTGATCAGAAACTACACCACCACCTCCTTTTGTATAAGTAAAATTCCAACCATTATCAAAAAATTCAGAACTAGCATAGGCACCTTCATAAGTTCTACCAAGAAAGACATCTCCGATAAATCCACGCTCTAAAGCATCTTTTATAAATTGATGAGCTGGTAGGAATCGATGATTCTCTGCAATCATGAATTTTATGCCAGCTTTTTTAGTAGCTGCTATCATTTCATCGCATTCCTCAAGCGTGGTTGCCATAGGTTTTTCACAAATAACATGCTTTCCTGCTTCTGCTGCGGCAACGACTAAATCTTTGTGTAGATAATGGGGCACTAAAACCATTACAGCATCTATATCGCTTTTTAAAAAAGCTTCTAAGCTTGAATAGGGCTCTAGCTTTGAAAATCTAGCTGCTTCTGCTAATTTCTTATCGTCAACATCATAGCCTGAAATAAACTTAATTTGCTGATTATTTTTGGTACCAAGCTTATGATATCGCCAGACAGCAGAACCAGCTCCTATTAGTCCAAACTTTACATAATTACTCATTTTAAATTCCTCTCATTTTTTAATAAAAATTATTAATTTGATTTTTACTTCACAAAAATTTTCTTGTCTAAACTTGAAATCCTCTCGCATCTGTTATCTTTTATTCTGTAACAGTCTTCAATTCCCATTAAACCTTGATTTTTAAAATTCTGCCAGATCTCAATATCAAAGACCATATTTTCTTCAAAGTTTCTATCTAATTTTTTTATTGGGCTAAATAGATGAGTTTCTTCGCATTCTAAACCTATGCTGTGCCCTGTTATATAAGCTCTCCCTCTCTTTATTAAAGACTTATTATATTTACTCGCATCATTGTATAGATCTTTCATATTTAAACCAGTGTAAATGTTTTGTTCACAGAATTCTTGTACTTTTATTAAGTTATTCATAATTTCCTCTGCCTCCTCAGGTACTTGCCCTATAACTAACTCTCGACTCACATCTGAAACATATCCCTTCCAAATAGTTCCAATATCAAATCTATTAAGATCCCCTGCTTTCAGAGTAGTTCCTACTCCTGGTGCTTCAGGATCTGATGATCCCAAATTCATTGTCAAATGATCCCATCCTTCCGCCCCCGCATCAATGATTGTTTTACGAGCGATTTGTAGTAATTCAACATCAGTAATTCCTTCATAAGAAGCTTCAATCATATTCAATATAGCTTTTTCAGAGATTTCTGTTGACTTTTTTATTCTTTTTACTTCTTCTTCAGATTTAATTAACCGCATATCTAAAAAAGCTTGATCACCATTGATAAATGTCGCATTTGGAAACTTCATTTTCAGATATTCAGATTGATAAGAGGGCATAAGAGATTCATATCCTATCTTACTACTTGATAAACCCCATTCTTCAATCTTATCGGATACTGATACCATAGCAGCTTTAGGAGAGCCAATCCCATGAATATCACTTACCCATGAAAATTTATTTACACTACGATAAGTGATCCATGTTATCAAACTCTCTTCACCATCTCTCCGAACTAAAGACAAACTGGGGTACTGATTATATAAAACATATAATATAGGATTTGGAGCTACATGTAATGTTGGTAAACCAGTTAAATAAAATACATTTACGGGAGTAGAAGCAATTAACACATCAATCTCGTGCTTTTCCAAAATGTCATGAGTTCGTTCTTTATTAAAACCAATTGGTTCCATTTAATATCAACTCGAAATAATTTCATATAACTATCAAAAAAACAATATTTTTTAAAAAAATAGATTATCTCTTTCTCATATTTCCTATTCTATGTCCATGAAGATTTCTAATCTCTGTAATGAGTTCATATCGCCTTTAGTTTTAAGTTCTCCTTCCAAAAAGACTTCCATCGGATCTACTTCGCCTGTGGCAATGCCCACAAAAAGATCAGAACTGATTTCTAAACCCATTTCAGCGTTTTCATCAAATCCTTCCTCTAATCTTGCAGTTTTATTCTCAAAAATCATTTTTAATTTGTAATCCAAGTCTGAAAATTCGAATTGCATTGTCTTATTAAATCCTTCAAATTCATCTGCAACAGCGGGGTCATCAAGCATTCTTACCCATTTATTCAAAGCATCTTTAATCTCTTCAGTAGTTGCCAATAAAATACACCTCTTTCATTTTAATAATTATTTTATTAAATTATTGATTAAATTCTTTATTAAATATTATATTTATTTTGACTTTGTTCTTTTTATATTTTCATTATAATTTTTTTTATTAAATGTAATATAAAGGCTCTTTTTATTTAATTAGATTTTTCCTTTCTTTTTTAACTCTTCTAATACATCTTGAGGGTATTTCGCTTTAAACCATGGTAAACTAGAATACCAATGGCTTAGAATTTTAACCAAAAATGAGGGTTTATTCTTTTTTTCATTTTTTTTATGAAAATATACTCTTCGATATTTCTCAGCATATTTCCAACCTCTTAAATTTATTCCTGCTATTCTTGTTTTTGGCTTATATGTCCACTTTACATAATTTATCAACCAAAATTGTGTTTTATGACAAGCAAGTAATTGATCAATTAAAGAGAATTCCTCCTTTTTAAATCCAAAGAAATAATTTGGACTTAAAGTTGAATAAAAATAAAGAATTGGAGTAAAGTCGATTATTTTGTTATAAATACAATAATATATTGCCTTACCAGTATTAACATGATCTTTATGATAATAGGATGTATAAATTGCTTCTGGTGCGAAAATTACATCAGGTTTTTCTTTATTTAAAAAATTGGCGATTTTATATATAAATTCTGTTGTAAATTCAACTAGACCGTCGATATAACCAAAAAAGTGAATATTTTCCGGAGTTATTCCATGAATGTTTTGAGCATTATATAATTCCCGCGTTCTAACTTTAGCTAAAAAATCACCTTTAAATTTATCATATTGAGCACCTGGAAGTCCATATTCACCTTTGGTGGTTGATGCGATTTTAATAATATGCTTTTTTTTACTTTTTGTTGCGAGATAATGAATAAGATGACCACAGTTTATCTCTAAATCATCTGGATGCGGTTGAAAGAAAATTACTTTTACCATTTTTCTAAACCTTACTTTATCGCGTCCAATTGGGCTTGTCTTTTTGCTAATAGAAATGAACTTAATATTATAAAAGCCACACCAATAATTATATATATGATAGGAAGCATTGTTGGAGGCATTAGTGTGAAAACAAAAAAATATGCGAGTACTGGTGTTATTTGTATAGGTACTTGTTGAATAGGAATCATTCGACTAGCATTGGCTACTTGGAATGATTGCTGTATTTTCATAATCCCTAAGATACTTGCTGCAATCAAAATTACGGCACTAGCAATAAATATGTAAATCTCGCCTAAAGTAGCTGTTCCTCCAAAAACATGTGCAATAACTGCCATTAATGGGGCAATCCAAAAGTTAGTTAAGGAAAATTGAAATCCCGAGGATATTGCTAAAAAAATTCCCTTTAATTTCTCAATTTTTCGTTGTAAAATCTCACATATAAATGAACCCAAAAATAAAATAATTGTAAAAATCGTCATGTTAATTACAAGATCAATAGCTAATATGTCTATACCTGTGATATCTACACTTAATTCAGAAAGACCTAACGAAAAGATAGCTATAATCATTAAAATGATTCCTATAATTTCTTCTTTTTTTAGAGTTTCACCCACTATTTTAACAGAACCGATAGCGAGAAAAATTAAACCAAATGCCATTAAACCTGGTATTAAAGCGGGACCAATAAAAATTTGAGCAATCATAAAAAATACTGACCCGATGGCTAGTTCCATTAAAAGACCTGTTATCCATACAGGTTTTTTCACTAAACTTCTAAAGAATTTCGCTTCAGGAGGTACTTCATTAACTACTTTTTTTTGTAATACTAAGCCAATATTATTTATACTTCCAGATAGGATAGCTAAAAAGACTCCTAATATGTATAAAGAACCATTCATTTTTTCTCAACACTAGTTTTA
>JBHLNW010000132.1:0-3137 GCA_048941185.1 Promethearchaeota archaeon | reverse complement strand
TCTTCTAATTCTGTAAGAGGATGCAATACGTCTACTGTTACTTCTGCAAAATGCTCTGAATGATGATTTAAGATAATTGACATCATCTCTGGTTTAGCAGCAAAATCACCTTCTCTTTTAGGGATTGATTCACTAGACATACCTGCTTGAATAATAATATCACACCTTTCTCTTATCCTGTGAACAGTTTCAATTTCTTCTCCCCTTGGAAGATGAACATGAGCAATTGCCGCACCAGCTTCATAACATTGTACTACATCTTCGATTAAATCCTCAGTTGTTTGAGCCCAATTTTTAACTTCAGGATATATCCAAGAATTCGCTGTAGTAGCGGTTATTATAATATTTTCATTCT
Source organism: Promethearchaeota archaeon (assembly GCA_048941185.1). Taxonomy (GTDB): domain Archaea; phylum Asgardarchaeota; class Lokiarchaeia; order Sigyniarchaeales; family SOKP01; genus Loki-b32. The sequence goes on along the minus strand of JBHLNW010000132.1, from coordinate 2,782 downwards.
CATCCATAATTTTATTTACCCTCATAATTTTTATCTTGTAACACGTCCGGACGTGTCTCCTCCCATTAATTTTAGAACTTCTTCGATAGAGACTAAATTAAAATCACCAAAAATTGTATGTTTTAGACAAGAAGCAGCTACCGCAAAATTAAGAACAGTTTGAAGATCTTCCTTATATATATGTAATCCATATATTAATCCTCCCATAAAGGAATCCCCTCCACCTACTCTGTCTATAATAGGATTAATCTCATATTGAGGAGCAGTATACATTTTATTACCATCGTATAAAATAGCTGACCATAAATTGCGACTAGCAGATATAGATCCTCGGAGAGTGATTGCTACTTTTTTCAGATTTGGATACTGTTGTATTAATTCTTCACATACATATTTATAATTCTCAACTTCAAGCTTACCTGATGTTATATCCGTATCAGGTGCTTTAATGCCTAAAACTTTTTCAGCATCTTCTTCATTTCCTATTACAATGTCGCAGTATTTAACTAATTCTGGCATAATATCTTTAGCTTCTTTTCCATATTTCCAAAGTTGACTCCGATAATTAAGATCACATGAAACTGTGATATTTTTTTCTTTAGCAGACTTTACTGCTTCATGACAAATATTTGCTAAATTTTGGGAGATTGCTGGAGTAATACCAGTCCAATGAAACCAAGAAGCATCATTTAAAATTTGATTCCAATTAAAATCTTTAGGATTTGCTTCCGATATGGCGGAGTGGGCTCTATCATATATAACCTTACTTGGTCGAACCGAAGAACCCATTTCAAGGAAATATATCCCAATCCTATTGCCACCTCTCACAATTTTATTAGTATTTACACCGAACTGTCTTAAGAATTGAATACAAGCATCACCAATCTCATTTTTAGGTAATTTTGTTATATAATCAACAGATATTCCATAATTAGTTAGTGAAACCGCAACGTTAGCTTCACCTCCTCCAAATATCATATCAAAAGAGTTAGTCTGTATAAACCGTTTAAAATTAGGTGGGGAAAGCCTTAACATTATTTCTCCAAAAGTAACAACCTTTCTAATCATAAGTCTCTTTCTTTATTAGTTTTATTCTAAAATTAATGGATTTTTTTAAAATTTCATTATATCTTGAATTATTTATACTTATTATTTAAATTTATATACAATCTGAATTAAAAAAAGGATTTTAGGGGATTGCACTAATATTTAGAATATGAATACCATCTTTTCTAGTTTTTATGAAAATAAGTTGTTCATTCTCCTTTTGATCAATTTCTCCTTCATTAAGTTCAATCTCATACCTATTTGGATATTGAATATTAGGTATATAAATGATCGTAGGGGCTCCTATTGAAGAATCCGCATCAAATTCAAAATTGAAAGTTTTTTCCTTATAATTAAAATTCATTTTTAAGGGAAGACCAGCGCAGTGAATAAAATGGGGACGACAAAATCCTTCAATTGCTCTTCCTCCACTATTGATGTCATTAGGATTTAATTGTTGGTCTCTACTAAAAATTGAGAGATCTTCAAGATTCCATTGATCACCCCATTGATTATTATTATCAGCAGTATAATTCCATTGAGTTGAGTGTAATAGATTAGAATCTAATGCATTGTAATACATTGATAATAATTTAATGTGGTTTTTCCAAACATTCTCTTCATTACTTTTAAACTTTTGATATGCTTCTTTGTTATTAAGGTCATAAGGTAATCCAAATTCACCAATCAGAGTAGGAATTCCATCATGGAATGAATTTGAAATACTCTTTATATTGCTTAATTGACGTTTAAACATTTCCTGAATATTTTTCTTTCCCATAATTATTTTATCCTCAACTATATCATAACTAGCCTTAATCATTGGTTTCTTAGTACCTAAGGTGGGACCATCATACCAATGACCTGCATGTACAACATTATCAGGAACATCAAATTGTATTTTTTCCCCTTTTATTAATCTTATTGCAGAACCTTCGAAAAATATTATAGCCTGAGGTATAACTTCTCTAATAACTTTAGTGTATTTCCTTATGAATGGTGTTAAGTAGTCTTTATAGAAATCAACTTTCTTATCATTTCTGATTGTAAAATAATTGTTGTTTAAAATAATGGGATCTCCATTTTCATTTAATCCCCACACTCCTTCTTCTTTCCAAATATCCTTAGTATGTTGCGACCAACATGAAACTTTACCCTTATTTAATTCATCTTTTCGTGTTTCTTTAATACCAAATCGTTTCACTTCACTAAAACCAATTGTTCTTGAATAACCTGATCCAGTTACCATAGCATCAAAAGGTGTAAAAGTATAACCCAAACCTTCACTTAATTTTTCAGCTCCAAAGCCATCCACTTTCTTTTCAATCCAACCCTGTTCTGGTTCATTTAATGTATCAAATCCAATAACATAATGATTATCTTTAACTCTTAATGCTATTTGTTTAATTGCATTTAAATAATGTTCCTGTAAATAATCTTGAGCATTTTTACTATCAATGATACAGGATGGAGCAAAGTCTTTTCCTCCGAAAAATAATGTCCACATTGTCCCATTCGCAAATCTTACAGCATTACTAGGCCAATGCATTGGGGGATATGAATTATGATTATTAGGTTTGTACCTATATTGCATAACTAAAGCGGCGTCAGCAGCATCAAACTTCCTAAAGTCTAAACCAACCTTCTCAAAGGTCCAACCAGGGGCACCATCTCCTCCTGTCATTCTACTCCAAACATCTTGATGAGGATCTATAAATGTATAAAATTTATAACT
>JBHLNW010000131.1:0-8486 GCA_048941185.1 Promethearchaeota archaeon | reverse complement strand
TTATTTTATATACTTCTTTTAGTGATTTACATTATGCCAAGACGTAAACAGAAAATTAAATATTCAAGAAAAATTGTTTGTAAGAACCTTGAACCAAAAGGGAATATTAGTAACAGTCTCCAATCTTTATGTTATTGTGTTGCAAGGGATCTAACTTTAGGCTCTCGAGCATATGTCTGCCAAGTATGTGCTTTATATGACCCAGGCAAAAATAGTCGACGTTTTTCCGAAGTTTATGAAGAGAGTAAAAAGATAGCAGAAAAAAAAATTAAAGAAAAACAAATTAAGTTAGAAGAGTTTGAAATCGCAGAAATGGCATCAGATGATGAAATTGATTTATCGATTGATGAATTTGAGGAAGAAGATGAAGAAGTTCCATTGAAATTTGAAAAACGGAAAGCTGGGAAGGTAGATTTAGAAGATTCAGAAGATCTTGAAGGATCTACAGAATGCCCATTCTGTGGTGATTTCTTTGTCGATTTAGCATCTCACATTCAAGATTGTGAATTTGCGCCCGATGATGCAAGCTTAGATGATATTTTACCTTCCAAAGGAAAGAAAAAACGAAAGGGGAGCAAAACAAGTTCAGAAGGAAAGTCTAGTACGTCCGATGATAAAAAAGTTTGTCCTTACTGTGGGAAGGAATTTGTTCGACTTGGACGCCATATATCATCTTGTCCGAAAAAACCTGCTGATGCTGAAGATATCGAAGATGATGAGGAATAAAAACTATTAGAATATCATAGTTTTTCAATAAAAAATGCATAGCAAGGAAGAAATATATTACTGTCAACCTGTATTCAGGCCCCCAAGTGAGGCTTATTCTCTGTTAATTCAATTAACTGAGGGTTGTACTTTTAAATGTGATTTTTGCATGTCGAATCTTCGAAAGGAATTTTTAGTTAGAGACTTGAAATTAGTAAAAAAAGATCTGGATATAGCTAAAGAACAATATGGATCAAAAGTACGAAAGATTTTTTTCTTAGATGGTAATGCAATGGTCACCCCTACTGAAAAGTTAATAGAGATAACGAGATATGCATTTACTCTTTTTCCGAATCTAGAAAGGTGTGGTGTTTATGCTCACTCTAAAGACATACTTAAAAAGTCAGACGAGCAATTAAAAATGTTATTTGATGCGGGTCTTAAAATTGCTTATGTTGGTTTTGAATCTGGTTCTGACAATTTGCTTAACATAGTACACAAACAAGCAAGTAAAACAGATCATATTAAAGCTTCTAAAAAGTTGATGAAGGCAGGGATAACATTATCAGCAACGTTAATTAATGGTCTTGGTGGTGGAAATAAGCCTGCGATTTCAAAAGAACATGCCGTAGAATCAGCTAATTTAGTTAATAAGATTTGTCCTGAAGATGATAGGATTTGGTATATTGCATTCCTCACCCTTATGATTCCTTCAGGGACAGAAATCTTTAAAAAAAAATTAAAAGGAGAATTTGTAGAAATGAGTTCAATAGAAATCCTCAAAGAATTAAAAACTTTTATAAGTCACATTGATTTTAAAAATAAAAATGCAAATTGCATTTTCCGAAGTAATCATGCTTCAAATTATTTACCAATAAAGGGAATTTTAGATCGAGAAAAAGAAAGTATCTTAAGCACCCTAAATTATGGAATAACACATAAGGATATTTTAAGACCAGAATTTTATAGAGGTTTATAGTCTCTTTTTATTTAAAATCTCGATTTTTTGAATATAACTTCTCGTGTAGTAGACTTAAAATCTTGTATTGGGTTTCTAGGTTGTTCTCTTATAAGATTGATGAAATTGACCAACTGGCTCTGGTTAATAGCCATTTTTTCAGAAAGTGTGGAAATTGGGAGTTTGTCAAATTCTTTTGAGAATTCAAATAATCTTTCTTTAATTAAATTTTGGTAAGTCAATAATATCAGCATCTTCAGGTTAGGAAAATTTTCAGATTTAATTGCTTTTACAAATTCAAAAATTTTATCAGAAGCATCATGATAATTTAAAACTTTATAACAACTCAAAATTTCATACATTCTCCTAATAAATCGGAAGTATTTATTAATATTAGCACCAATATCTCCTAAATTATACTTATCCAGATTTTGGTCCACGTCATTTTTTAACATAGCAAGTAATTTTGAGAAATTTTCAAGATTAGATTCATTAAGTTTTTCTCTTAATAGATTATTGAAACGACGCTCATAAATTATTCTTTGATCCATTAATTGTGTTTTTACTCGATCAGTTAAATCATGAAATTCTAATAGTTCTTTTTTAATATTAAAAGATTCTCTGTGTTCTTCGAGTAAAACTAGTGCTGATCTTACTTTTTCTAAAGCTGAATTGTATTCTCCTTTCTTAATTTTCTTTATAACGAGAGATTTATAATAATTTAATTCTTCAACAAGATCCTTTCTCTTTTTAAAACTTTCAAGATTGTTATGAGTCGCCATAAACCCTCTTCTGAGATATTTATGATATATATTCTTATTATTAAACCTAATTAGAATAGATACAAAATTTAAATTTAATATTATTCATTTAATAAAACATTTAATAACATAATGAGAAAGTTTTGAGAAAATGATAAAAATAACTCTAATTGTAGGTTCTCCGAGAAAAAATAAAATCTGTGATTTTTTGATTGATAGAGCAATTGAAGGAATTAGATCAGTAAAAGGAGACTTTGAAGTAAAGAAAATTCATATCACAGACTATAAATTAACTCCATGCAATGGGTGTGATCAATGCTTACGACCACCAAATAACTGTCCATTAGCTAAAGAAGATGATACAAAAAAATTGGAGGATATTATTCTAGGATCTAATGCATTAATAATAGCTGCACCAAATTATTTTGGTTCGGTAAGCTCTCAGATTAAAGTCCTTATAGACCGTTCCAGACCATGGAAAATGAAGAATTATTTGTTAAAGGATGTGATTTTTGCTCCAATGGCATCTACCGGTTTAAGAAATGGGGGAGAAGGTGTGATATCTGATTTAATTAATTTTGCTCTCATTCAAGGAATGGTTGTGATTGGTAATGCTTTAGGGAATCCGGTGATTGAGGGAAATATCCCAATTTCTAGTTTACAAAAATATAAATTAAAAGAATTTTTAGGAAAAGACGAAGTGGATGAATTAGGAGGAATTTTAGCTAATAACTTAGGGAAAAGAGTAGCTGAGTTTTTGCTTAAAATCAACTACAATTCATAAAGTAAGGAAATAATAATTATTATTAATTACGGGCACCACATAAAGAGCAAGTATCAGCATCACCAATTGGGTTGCCGCAATCTTTGCATCGCCTAATCTGATCAACTATATCTTTACTTTCTCCTAATGCAATTTTATCCTCTAAATCGACAATTTTTTCTTTTGAGAAGATATTACCTTGGCGATCACCTGGCCAAATAATATTTATAATCATACCCATTCCAATTAAAAAAATGCAAATAACAATATATAATGTCAAATCCCCACTTAAATTTTGCTGCAAAAATCCAATAACAACTGTGATCCAATCAGTCATCCATACTCCGATAGGTGAAACAACCGGCATTAAGAATGTTAATATAGCCCCAAGTATATCGGCTAGAACTTGAAAAAAATCTGTGGCTAGTAAAATCATTTTTTTACCTCTTTTATGCTTTCATTCGATTTTCTCGAATTTTCTCTCGATTAACAGCAAAATCTATAATATCATATACTTTTATAAGAATTGTGAGAAAATATATACCCATATATAGTAAAACCATTTGTTGGACATCCAAAGAGAAAAACCCATAACCTACTATTGTAAATTGAATATCAGTTGCGCCAGAAAATCTATAACTCCAGATATACAAACAATTAACAATGACTTGAATTAGAGCAAATACAGCTTTTCTTATTGACTGTTTTGGAGAGGAGTGTGAGAAGAAAGCACATCCACAAATAATTAAACCAAAAGCAGTTACCCAGAATAAAATATTTTGGTACTCCTGTTGCTCAAAATCAAATGGAAACCCTTGAACTGTTAACTGAAAAAGCCAAGAGAATGTAACTAACGGAATCACAATTGTAGTAACAGCATATATAGCAGTATAAATAGATCCTCTTACCATATTTTTGACAGAACCCATGTGTTACACCTCTTATGGAAAACCTCCTACAGGGATATTAGTCAAACCTATTGTCAGAGAATGCAATCCTATTGAATAATCCAAACTAATGGTAAAATTAGCAATAAATAATATAGCTGGAGGACCCACAGTCCAATCTATATCTGAAGTCATATTAAGTGAAGGTGGAAAATTGAAGTCACTAAATAATCCTGTATAATTAAAGTTCCCGGTAGTACCTTTAAGGATTGTCCCAAAATCTTGTGATTTATTGAATATTTTAATTACTCTTGATTCATTCACTCCAAGGACAGGATAATCTACATGACTATAATTCATCGCAAGATCAATCTTCATTTCTAGATGTTCTAAGTCAAAATATCCAGCATTTGTTAGATTAAATGGTAATGTAAAATTAATATTTAATGGAAAGGGATTGAAATTTATATCAATCTCACTTGGATCTACTCCGATATTATCTTGATTTAGAAGAATCATAAAAGCAGACATTCCACCAAGCATAGCAACAACGGTTACTGATAAAGTTAATAAAGATATAAAAATTCGCACTAATAACCTAAAAACTCTTGACGGTCTCATAATTATCGAGAGCTTAATTATTTTTTAAAAATTTGAAGACTTAATTTAACTTTTATTAGATTTATTATACATATAAATTTTATATTTATATTTATTTAGTGATTCAAACGCTTTAAAATCGTATATGTCAATCTATATTTGGATATTTTGACAAAATGATAAAATTCAAATCTTTTTCAAGGTTCTTTTTTTTTAACTTTTGAAAATTACCAGCTTTTTGAAATATAATTTCTTTATGGATCAGTATAATTGAATTTAAATTTATTAATTAAATAATTAGAATATAATAGAAATAATTTTTTTTTTAGAAATATTATTAATAAAGTTGATATAATTATGATGGATTTAGATAACATTCAAGCACACTCAACTAATTTTGAAGAAGTAGCTAAAAAATTGAATACCTCAGTAGAAACAGGATTAACTCAAAATGAAGCTCAGTCTAGAATTGAGGAATTTGGGAGAAATGAACTAATTAAAGAAAAAGGTAAAACAGCATGGCAAATTTTCATAGGACAGTTTAAAGATTTTCTTATTTACCTTCTATTATTCGCAATTTTCATCTCAATAGTAATTGGGATATATGAAGCTCTTACTTCCGGAGAATCTTGGTCTACAGAATATACTGATGCGATAGTAATTGCTGCAATTTTGATAGTAAATGCAATTTTAGGTTTTTATCAAGAATATCAAGCAGAAAAATCACTTGAAAGTCTTAAGAAACTTGCACCACATTTCGCTAAAGTTCGAAGAGAAGGAAGAGTTATTGAAATTGAAGTTGAAGAAGTAGTTCCTGGAGATATTATACTTTTTGAGGAGGGAGATAAATTCCCTGCTGATATAAGACTGAATAAAGAATTCTCATTATATGTTGATGAAGCAATTTTAACTGGAGAGTCAAAACCGGTTAAAAAACAATTAAAACCTGTCGATAAAAAAATGATTTTAGCGGATAGGACAAATCTAGGCTATATGAACACTATTATCACTAGAGGGAATGGAGAAGGAATCGCCATTGGGACCGGAATGCGAACAGAAATAGGGAAAATAGCAGAAAGTTTACAAGAAGAAGAAGTTGAACTTAGTCCATTTCAAAAAGAAGTAAATCGGTTTGGAAAACTTTTAGGAGTAGTAATAATAATAATATGTGCCGCAGTTTTTCTAATAGAACTGCTTATTTTATTAGTAACAACGTTTAACCTCGATGAACTTATTGAAGCCTTTGAAATATCAATAAGTTTAGCAGTTTCTGCAGTTCCTGAAGGTTTAATAGTAGTAATTACTGTTGTTATGTCATTAGGAATGCGGAAAATGGCTGATCGTAACGCCTTAGTTCGTAAACTCACCGCTGTTGAAACATTAGGGAGAGTAAATGTTATATGCTCGGATAAAACTGGTACATTGACAAAAAATGAAATGACCGTCGTAAAGGTTTTTCTTGGAGGGAAAGAGTATAATGTGGAAGGAGTTGGTTATGCTCTTGAAGGAAAAATTATAGATGAGAAAGGAAAGCAAGTTGTCTCTACGTATGAAAATGGTTTAAAAAGATTTCTTGATGCATGCATGTATTGCAATAATTCCAATGTTTCTCCTAAAAATGATGGCACAAGTGATACTGATGTTGTCGGTGATCCAACTGAGATCTCATTAAAAGTTTTAGCAATGAAAATGGAATTAGATACTAAAGCTGAAAAGATTTATGAAATTCCATTTAGTTCTGATAGAAAAATGATGTCCGTGGTATCAAAAATAGGGGATCGAAATTATGCATTAATTAAAGGTGCTCCCGATATTTTATTAAATAATGCTAGTATGGCATTTTTTGACGGGCAAGAAAAACCAATTAATGAAGTAAAAGAGATTATACTAAATAAGAATGAGGAATATGCTAGAAATGCATTAAGAGTCCTTGGTATTGCTTATAAGCCTTTAAATGAGAATTTTACTGAAGAAGAAATTGAACAAGATTATACCTATCTAGGATTAGCAGGTATCATTGATCCTGCTAGAGATGAAGTAAAAGATGCAATTGAAGAAGCTAGAATGGCAGGAATTAGAACAATCATGATAACAGGAGATCACGCAATTACCGCCATTGCCATTGCACATGAAATAGGATTAACAGAATCAAATGAAGCTATTACAGGGGCAGATTTAGAAGAAATGAGTGAGGATGTTCTCCGGGAAAAAGTTAAAACTGTAGATATTTTTGCGAGAGTTACTTCAGCGCATAAACTGAGGATTCTACGAAGATTAAAAGAATTAGATTTAATTGTTTCAATGACAGGTGATGGTGTAAATGATGCTCCAGCTGTGAAAGGCGCACATGTAGGTGTAGCAATGGGTTTAAAAGGAACTGAAGTGACTCAAGAAGCCTCAGAAATGATATTAATAGATGATAATTATGCAACAATAGTAAATGCTATCGAAGAAGGGCGTGGAATTTTCGAAACCACTAAAGGATTTTTCCGATACATGTTAAGTACAAATTTTGATGAAATTTTTCTAATTCTTGTAGCATATATCTTAATGAAAATACCACTTACAGCATTTGCATTTTTAGCAATTCCAGTTGCCCCAATTCAGATTTTATGGCTCAATATAGCTACTGATGGAATTCCCGCAATGGTACTTGGTTTAACACCAACAGATCCAGATGTAATGAAAGAAAAACCTAGAGAAGGATATACATTGTTACCTGAGATTAAAGGACCAGTTTTACTACTTGGAATTTACACTTCCATAACAGATATAACTCTTTATATATTACTATGGAGTGTTTTAATTCCTGTTTGGACAACAACTGGAGTGGACGTAGGACTTGTAAGTGGAGCAACAATATTTGGTATAACCTATACCGCTCAAGAGTATGCGATTGCATTAGCACAAACTATATTATTTACAAATTTAGTCATCTGCGAACTAATGTTTGTTTACACGTGTACCTCCAACATCAAACCATTTTATTTGTTTCCAAACAAACATTTATTCTGGGCGACTGGACTTTCTTTAGGCTTACAATTTCTTATACTCTTTACACCAATGGGAATAGCCTTTCATGTTATACCAATATTGCACCCATATTACTGGATAACTCTTTTCATTGGTGCTTTTAGTGTTTCTGTTGTTGATGAAATTAGGAAATGGAGAATTCGTAAGAAAAGAGGCATGAGAATTTTAAGGAAATCTTAATACTGATTTATTTCTTTTCTTAATTTTTATTTTATGCTTTTTTTATATATTAATCCCTTTTAATTAATTTTATATTTTTTTTATAATTTAATTTAATAATTAGAAATGAATAGTTCAATATTCTAAAACTGGACAATTATTATGAACATAACTGAAATTTTAAAAAATAAGATTAACACAAATCAAACAGTTTTAACTGAATTTGAATCAAAGGAACTTCTTAGAGAAATTGGAATCCCTGTTCCATCTCAAATGTTAACCACTTCTAAAGCAGAAGCGATTTCTGCTGCTGAGAATATTGGTTATCCTGTAGTTTTGAAACTTATGGCAGAAGATATTGTTCATAAATCTGACACTGGAGCAGTAAAGTTAAATCTAAAATCAAAAGATGATTTAGAGCAAGCATTTGATAAACTAATGGAAATTCCATCCCAGAAAGAAAAAAAAATTTCTGTACAAAAAATGGTAGGTGAACCCATTACAGAACTTATTATTGGTATGACTACAGACCCCCAATTTGGTCCTGCATTAATGTTTGGAATTGGTGGTATCCTAGTTGAACTGCTAGAGGATGTTAGTTTTCGAATTGCTCCAATAAC
>JBHLNW010000024.1:0-36316 GCA_048941185.1 Promethearchaeota archaeon | reverse complement strand
ATAATGATTTTTATAGACAATAGCAACATTTTTAAGGGCTTTCAGAAGTATAATGTTAAAGTAGATTATGAAAAGCTAAAAGTCATCATAACTAAAAGTCGAAAGCTACAAAGCATATTTTTATATGAAGGTATTGTTTATCCCATGAGCTCAGAGAAGAAGAGATGGTATGATGAATTGGGCAATCGAAGTGGTTATGTGATTAAAGCGAGTTTTGATAAGATTGCGTCAAATGGTGCCATTGAGAAGAAGATTGATATCAATATCGCCATAGATATAGTTTCTCTTGCATATGAGGATGCATATGATACAGCGGTTTTAGTCTCTGGAGATGGTGATTTTGTTCCTGTAATTAAGAAAGTCAATGAATTGAATAAAAAAGCGGAAATTTGGGCGTTTAAATATTCATTAGCGAATATCATAAAAGAAGAACTCGACCAGAGAAATATTCATTATATTGATGATATATTGAATCAATTGATTTTGTAACCTTATTCTTCTTTTTTGATCATTTCCAATTGTGACTCAATACCCAGTAAATTTGCAACTTCAACTAATGCTTTCCATTCAGAATGTATGTTCTGTGCTTCTCTTACTTTTCCTTGGGATACTAAAAGTTTATGTAAATTGGCTTTCGAATCAACAAGTCTAACAAACATAGCTAATTTATCACCTTTATCTTCAGTATTTACATAACTCCTTAATGCATCAATCATTTGCATATCTGGTTGCAGACCGGAACCTAAAGTTTTTAACGTATCCCGAATTTCAAGCAATATTTTTTGGTTGTCTTCGAGTAATTTTAACTGGAGTAAGCAAATATTAATAGCATCAGAATAGGTTGCACTTCCACTTTTTTCTTTGATTTCATCTAACTTAGTTTTAACAATTTCATTTATTTCTATTGTTGGACTCATTTTCCTATATAATTATGTGAAATGAATTATTTAAATATTAATATCTATTACTTCGATAATGGTAGTTCCTATCCATGATAACCCAAGAAATAATTCTACACGACTTGAGTTTTAACATCTTTTATAAATAAATGTGAAATTTATATGCTGAGATTAACTTATAAATTCATAGAATAGACGAATATGGAGTGTATATGAAGTTGATCGTTATATTATCATATTTTCATACTAAAATTGGACCATCCATATTTTATTCGTTTCCAAAAAAGCAGTTAGATAAAGAGCTATCAGTTAGAATATATGATATTATGGATCAACCGAAAAAGGAAGAATTTTTGACCCAATCTTTCGAAAATTTAAAGTTATTAAATTATTACTTTCAAATTGGTTCAGATTGGGCAAGAGGTTCTAATGAAATGTTGATGTTGTCACTATTGGCTTCTCAAAAATTTTCACCTGAAATTGAAGAGACTATTTCTAATTTGTGTAAGAAGTTTTCAGAAAGGATGCAATCAAACGACGACATTTTTACAGGGTTTCATTTGAAAGAGTTAAAACACTATGATGAAGTTGACAAAGACCGTATAAAGAAAAACAATTTCCTAATAAAAAGCTGGGTACAAGAGTTATATTGGGAAATTTTAGAAGTTATAAGAAAAATATCGGAAGAAGAGAAAATAACTTTATTATTAGATGACCGATATATATTTGAATCCTTGGAAAAAATGTCAAGGGAAGTTAGAAAAATCACCAAAGAGATTAATTTGAGTGGAGAAACAATAAAAAAGAACTCTAATATCAATGATGCGATTTCAAATTTAAATGATATTATTGACGATCTTTATCAGGGTTACATAGAAAAAATGACAGAACTCAACATTGAGGATGAAGATGGCCTTTTTTCTCCAGAAGAAGAAGGGGATGCTGATATCCAAGAAAGTAAAAAAGAGTTATTAAAAACATTAATAGGAGAATTTAATGAAAAAGGAGATTAAGCTTCTTCTAGTAAATAACTTTTGATGGAGATTTTAATTTTTTTAATTTAGTTTGATATTCTGTGCAGACTTTATATTCAGGAAAATTACATGAATGCGAATTTAAAGGAAGATTACAAATGTGTGAAAAAGGGCACTCAAGTAAATTATTAGGTAATGTAGGTTCCATATTCCTTAACCTCACTTAATTCTGTTAAGAAAAAATTTATTTTCTTCGTGTTTATACTTTCTTATTATTTTTTATTAAGGCCTTAATATATCAAAAATCTTTAATATATTTGATAAGAAGGTGATCAGAACTCGATCTAAAAAAGTTTTAAATTGGACTATTCATGTGGCAAAATTAACACTAAAGTAATAATGAGTATTATACCACATAGGAATACTAAGGCTTGAATTATCGATTTCTTTAAGTTCTTTTCTTTTATTAATTCAGGCATGAGTTCTGTACTTGCAATATATAAAAATCCACCACCAGAAAACGCTAAAAAGAAGAAACTAAAGAATTCTATTAATCCTGATAAAAAATACGCAAATAATCCTCCAAGGAGAGCGATAAGAGCACTACCAAAGTTAAATAAAAGAGCCTTCTTTTTAGAAAAACCGCCATATAGAAGAATTCCAAAATCTCCAATTTCTTGCGGTAATTCATGAAATAGAACAGCAAGTGTAACAATTATCCCATTTCCTAATCCACTTAAAAATGCAACCATCATAATAATACCATCTAAGAAATTGTGTAAGCCATCACCAATTAAATTAAGAAGCGCAAAGTTTTTTATCTTTCCATCTCTACTTAAAACCTTATCAATACCCTCGGTAAGTGTATCATAACAAACTAATTGGTCTTCTTTTTCATGGGCATGTCCATGAAACCAATAGATAAATCGCTCTAATATAAAAAATACTACAAATCCTATAATTATTATAGCGAATAGCACACTTTCAACTATCCCTGCTCCTAGAGCGTTTAATTCTTCAAGATGATGAAGGGATTCTGGAATTAAATCAAATAAAGCTGTAGCTAGGATTGTACCTGTAGCAAATGCTACAAGAATGAATAGTAGTTTATCTAGAGTATTTTCTCTTAGTGAGATCATAAAAACTCCAATTAAACTTAAAAAACTGATGAATAAAATCATTAAAAAACCTAGTATTACCTCCAACTTACTCAAAACTCTATTTATATTATTATCTAATGGTATATCATAGATTAATTATGAATAAAAATATTGCTAATAAAATCCATAATAATATACCATAAATGCAAGTGTTAATAAATTAATAAAAGATTAAAATTTATGAAGAATATCATATTTTTTTTCTAATCATATACAAAAAAATACACCATGAAAGACCAAGATATTACGCGAGTGGAAGATCCTGAGGATCCTGAAGGTTGGTTTGATCTAGGAGTAAGGCTGGGGGAAAAAGGGAACTTTAAAAAAGCAGTTGAAGCTTTTAAAAAAGGATTGAATCTTAATCCCGAAGATGTGATGGCATGGATTAATTTAGGAGTTGCGTATGGTCAGATTGGTGATTCTCAAGCGGAAATCGAAGCATATGAAAAAGCTCTTAAACTTGATCCCAAAAATGTTGAAGTTTGGGTCAATCTTGGTGTAGTATTGGAAGAAATGGACAATTTTAAGGATGCAATTAATGCTTATAAGAAAGCGTTAGAGCTTGATTCGGAGGATGCAGATATTTGGTTTGATTTAGGAGTAGCTCTTGGAAGGACGGAAGAATTCGAAGCTGCAATTAAAGCTTACAAAAAAACTCTAGATCTTAATCCAAATGATTCTCAAGCTTGGCTCAATCTTGGTGTAGTTCAAATATTAACTGGAGATCTTGAAGAGGCGTTGAGAGCGTTTGAGAAAGCATTAGAAATCGATCCTAACGATGAAAAAGCATGGTATAATCTTGGATTAGCACTAGGGCAAACTGGTGATATTGAGAGAGAAATTAGATCTTATAATAAAGCTCTTGAACTCGATTCAGATATAGGCTTAGCATGGTATAATCTTGCGGTAGCTCTTGAGAAGAAGGAAGACTTTAAGGGCGCTATAGAGGCATATAAAAAAGTTCTTGAACTTGATCCGGAAGATGATGAAGCTTGGGATGACCTCGGTATAGTTCTCGAAAAAGTGGGTGATCTTGAGGGCGCTAGAGAAGCACGAAAAAAAGCCAGTGAACTAAGGAAAGGTTAAGATTTTTAGATCATTTTTTATCTCTTTAAAGGAGAATTATTTCCTTAATTTTTATAAATACTAATTATAGTAAAAAATCTTGTAAATTTCTATAAATCTTCACTATTATGTCCATAATGTAATGGGAAGAATTATACCTTAATCCTTTTTATTTTCACATCCAATCACTTAGTGATCCAAATTTTGGAGAAAAAATTATGAAGAAATTTAGTAAAATTTTATTAAGTACTTTCATGTTGATGATGGTATTTTCGCTGATAGGCGCCGTTAACGTAAATGCTGCTGGGGGATCCGATCAAGTTATTGAAGTCGATGGGGATTCCATTCAGACTCAGCTACAAAGCAATCTTAAAACTACATTTCAGTTTCGCCAAATGACACAATTAACTGTTAGTACTAATGTAAATTTGAATTTAAATATCAATTGCGAAGCTTTAAAAATTGCAGAAAAGGATTTCATGCTTGAGCTTGAAGGAGATAAAAACCTTAAAATGACTATGACTTGTACTAGAGAAGAAGTTCAATTAGGTTTAATGGATGGTAACACCTATAGAGTAAGAAATCGAAATGTTTATAGATACCAAGAAGGATTCTGTGTTACACTAGAATGTGTATGTGGATGTAAATGCCAGAGTCAATGTCAATGTGAGTGTGATTGTGAGTGTCAATGTCTTAATGAATGTCAATGTCTTTGCACTTGTGAATGCCAATGTGAAAATGAATGTCAATGTGAGTGTGATTGTGAGTGTCAATGTGAAAATGAATGTCAATGTTTGTGCGACTGTGAATGTCTATGCCAAAATGAGTGTCAGTGTGTGTGCAACTGTGAGGATAAGGTGTGTTTTAATCAGGCTAGACTTCGAATACGAGTAACAAATCAAAATAGGTTAGGAAATTGGGCTTACTATGATGAAAATAGTGAAGAATGGATAACAGTTCCAACAACTATAGAAGATGGATATCTGACAACAACAACAGATCATTTTTCGACCTGGACAATATTAATTCCTACAGATCAGAGTAATACTGCCTTAATTATAGGTAGTAGCGCTACTATAGCTTTTATTGGCATTATTATCGGTATATCTGCTATCTTAATCAAAAAAAGAAAATAGTTTTTTTTTTATTTATTTTTTTTATTTTTTATAAATTAAAATAATCAAAGAATTAGCCACAAATTTAATAAAATATTATGTCAATATCAATTGAGTTAATTTTAGCTTATGTGATATTAATTCCTTTCATAATAATTAATATAATACTTGCTGTGGGTTTTTTATTTCAAAAGGTAACTGGGATTTTTCTTCAAAAGGCTTTAAAGCTTGATGAAGAATATAAAAATTCAAAAAATAGAATATTTCATTTAATAAATTTAATTATTTGGATAACAATTGGATTAACAAATGTATTTAATTTAGATAATCCAATTTCTTTGGGTGGTGTTTTAATTTTTTTAGCATTTCGTAGCGGAACAAGCCTTAGTAAGCGTTTAATTTTTGGAATTCATGATATTAAACTTTTGCGTTCACTCTTTTCTGAGAAAAAAATTGCTAAAATAATCGCTAAAGCTGTTAAAATAGGAATTATAATTGAGCTAATGTTTTTATTAACTTGGGGAATATTGTATAGATATCTTAATGTATCAGTCAAGTCGAATTTTGGTATTGAGGTGAATATTTTAGTACTAGTTCTCTGGTTTGCAGGTTTTATTTATGGAATTATTTTTTCAATAATTCTGAGTAAAATTTCAAAGCAATTCTTACTTAAAAATGAAATTGGAATAGTACTATTGCTCTCGGGAGAACTTCTTAAAGAAAAAATAAAGAAGAAAAATATTATTCCAAAATTCTTTAGAGATTGAGAAAATTGTTAGGATAAAAGGATACCTAAATTTTATTAATATATACTTATACTAGGAGTATTAAGTCTATTTGAATCTTTAAGCGATAAGTTTAAGAAAATGTATTGTCAAAATTGTGGTTCAGAAATAGACCAGAATGCTATAGTATGTCCCTATTGTGGGCAAGTGAATAGTAGTTCTGATATTGTAAAGGAAAAAGATATTAAGATCCAAGAAATGGAACAAAAAATAGCAGAATTAGAACATGCTATTAATGTAGGATCAAAATCAACAGTCAAGAAATCCGGAATAAATCAATTTCAACCATGGATTTTTATTTTTCCTATTGTGTTTGTAATTTTATTTTTCGTACTTTTTATGATATTAGTTTCTATTCGATAGAAATCAGTACTTTTCTGTCCATGAGATATATAAATAAATAAAAAAAAAAATGTCTAAAAATTAGTTGTGATAAAGCCAAAAACGATAAACAGCAGCAATCCTGAGAGAAGGCTTATAATTCCGTATATGTAATAAGCTCTTATAAATTTTTGACTTAAAAACATCAAGTCTGTCATGTACCAACTCATTAATCCTCCGATCCCCCAAATAGCTATATCCGTTATTATATTTGGAGGACTGTCAAATTCAACTTTCATACCAACAAAAATTAGGAGTGTATTTTCTAAAATTTCCCAAATTCCTGCAATTGCTAGAGTAATTGCCCAATAAATGACTAATTTCTTAAAGTCAGGAGGATTTAATGGTGCTTGTGGATTACCAGAGCGATTTTTAGCAATAAAACCTATTGTGAAAGCCAGAACAAAGAGAGAAACCCCCCAAAGGAGATGTGCTAGAGTGTAAAAATCAAAGGAAGCAAGTGATATATATGTATCGTCCATAGCGATTATAGGAACACCAAATACTGCAGCAACAAGGGGAGTTATAATTAGGATTACCAGAAAACCAAGCATTATTAAAAGAGGTATAAATCTTTTTGGTAAAATTTCAGCCACCTTTATAATTTACTATAATTTGAATTTCAATTTAGGTATAATCGAATAAGAAACCTTGTAATATATAGATTAAGATTTTATTATCACTCAATAAGGTGAAAATAAAGGGATTACTAATTCTTAAAAATAATTAGCAATAAAATAAAAAGTAATTAGAAAAAAATAATTTTTGTTCTTATTTTTCTGATTCTTTAATATCTTCTTTAGCTTCAGCAGATCTTCTCTCTCGAATTTCCTTCTTAATCTTTTTAATTGTTATTCCCTTTAATTTAATGAATTGAATAATAAAAATAACAGTTGAGATGATAATCCCTATTAAGTAAAATATCTGAATTGTCCAGAAATATGGTTCAATTGATATATAGAATACTAGATCGAAAGTGTAAGACAAAGCTGCAATTGCTGTGACCCAAATCATAGAGATAAGCAAAGCTATTCTTTCATATAATTTCGGGTCTCCTTTGTCAAAAACTATTATCTTTAGCCAAAAGACTAAGCATATAAAGGTTATTGGGGTAAATATAAGTGTACTTAAGGCAATTGGGATGAGTAAATAGACTGCAAACCGATTTCTCCAAATATCTAAGACTTCTCCTAATGACATTTGATCCTGAATTTGAACTTTAGCATACTTTCCTCTCCAACTGAAATATCTTTTCTTCATTTTCCTTCCAATTTTTTTTGCTCCACTCTTAATCCTTTTTATCACTCCTGTCTCTACAGCTTCCTGAAATTCCTCTCTGATTAAAGGAATTATATATAATGAGAGCATTAAAGAGATAATACCATACAGGAAGATAAGAAGATCAAACCAATAGTCTAGTCCAGTTGGAGGTGTTGTGGGAGGTAAATTTGAAATAATACTGTAAATAGAATAACCTATGAAAATCCCTGGAATGATAATTTGAGCGATTATAAGCCCTTGGACATGCTTTTTACTAAATTTTTCAGTAAATCGATTTAGAAGCCATAGAATACCATTAGCAACAGTTAATATCAAACCAAACCCAGAAAGAAGTTTCATTACCCAAAAGAAAATTAGAAATGTAAAATTCAAGTTAACGAATTGTAAGACTAATTCAAGGATCATGAAAATTGTAGTTCCGCCTAAACCAATTATATAAAGTATATCAAATTTATCGAGTTTAAGATTCATAAATATAATTAATTACTTTAAATTTTAATAATCTTCGTGTTTTCATAGATGAAAATAGAATTACTAAGTAAATACTCAATTTAACTATTAAGATTCTTTTATCGTGTTTTTCCTTATTTGAAAGACTTTTATCGTTATTATAAAAACTGAGATAGCAATTATCGGAACTATTTCGAGAAATCCAGGTATTGCTGGTCCTTCATTCTGCCCATTTGAAGATCCTATAGTAATAAATCTTGTGATACTACCTCCTTGAATACAATCTGCAGTTACTTGTATTGAGGATCCATTCCCCGCAATTATATCATAAATATAGGCAAACGTGCTAGAGGAGGGTTGACTAGTATATTGAGATGTGTTTACAATACTTGCGTTCACCCATATTCTTACTCTAAATACATAATGATCATTTGGATCTCCAACATTATGAGTAATACTCACAGTAAGCTCTTCTGAAACTGTATTATAACTCAAACTCATACTAGAAGGGGGATGTCCTCTCACATTTTGTGTGGTATATGTAACTCCAACAAGCAAGAAAATTGATAAAAAAAGTACTAGCTTCTTTTTCAACATTTTTACCAAATTTTTCAAATTAAATATGATTTTCAATTTGAATAATTTAATATTTAATATTTTTCCTTAAAAAAAAAAAGTTAGAATTAAAATTTAAATAAAATAAAGGTGTATTGGATAAAATAAATTAAATTCAAAAAAGAAGTTTAATCTCAATACGTCTTAGAAGTCGATTATAAAATTATTTTTTCTTTTTTCATTATATTGCTGATGGTATTCCTCAGCTTCCCAAAATTCTGAGGCTGATACAATTTGTGTAACAATTGGCTTTTTAAAGCGCTTAGATGTTTCAAGTTTAACCTTTGAATCCTCTGCTTGCTTTTTTTGATCTGAATTGAGATAGAAAATTGCTGAACGATATTGGGTGCCAACATCAAGCCCTTGACGATTTGGTGTCGTTGGGTCATGAATAGACCAGAAGACATCCAGCAATTCATCATAAGATACTATGGATGGATCAAAGGTAATTTCTATTGCTTCAGCATGACCTGTTTTATGAGAACATACATCTTTATAAGTTGGATTTGTAAATTTTCCACCGGTATATCCTACTCTAGTGGAAATTACTCCTTTTACTTTCCTAAAATTAGCTTCTACACCCCAAAAACAACCAGCAGCAAATATAGCTTTCTGAATCTCCATAATTTATAATAAAAAATTAAAAATGTTAAACATAAGGCTAATTTTCTATAACTTTGAGATGAAAATTAGATTATTTTTATAATCTGTTAACCATAGAAATTTTAATGTCTATAAGGCATGATTTATAATACTTGCCATTCCTTGTAAAATGTATGGAATCTAAAATAACTGAAGATAAATGGAAAAAAAAGTTAACAAAAGAACAATATGAAGTTCTACGTGAAAAGGGAACTGAAGCACCATTTACTGGAAAGTATTGGAACCACCATGAAAAGGGTATTTATAAATGCGCAGGATGCGGCACTCCTTTGTTTGCCTCTGACGACAAATTTAATTCTGGAACGGGATGGCCTAGTTTTTACGAACCTATGAATAAAGATGATATTGAGGAAAAAGTAGATAAAAGTTATGGGATGGTTCGTAAGGAAATCTTGTGTAAAAATTGTGGTGGACATCTGGGACATGTTTTTGATGATGTACCAAAAAATAAGGGATGCCGATATTGTATCAATTCGATCTCTTTAGATTTTGAGAAGAAATAAGATTTGCCATTATATATGTACTATCCCAGTAAAGAATTTCAGCGCAGCACAAAAGTAGAATTATTATAATATGAAGTACAAGAAAATGAGCTTAGAGAAAGTAAAAGAAGCATTAGGGGAAAAATTTAGTCGTGATGCTGATTTTCTGAATTCAATTATATTTGAGTTAAACCTGTCCAAAAATTCAAAGATTTTAGATGTTGGGACAGGATGGGGCTTTATGGCAATCACACTCGCCCTTCATGATTATAAAGTTATAACAGGTGAACCTGAGAGTGCCAGATGGGCTGATTGGAGAACAAGAGCTAAAATTGCTAATGTAGAGAAAAATATTAAATTCAAACCATTTTATGCTGAGAACATACCCTTTGAGGATAATTCTTTTGATGCCGTATTTCTGTATACTTCACTCCATCATATTGAAGACAAGACCCTTGCGATAAATGAAACATTACGTGTTTTGAAAGATCAAGGGTATTTAATTATCATAGAATTAACTAAAGAAGGAGCTAATCTAATAAGAAAAAGGCATATAAATCATCCCAATGCTGTTAATCCTAACAATTTTACTAAGAAATTTGGTCTTGAAGCGATTATTAAAAAAAGTAAGTATCTAAACGCTTATATTTACAAAAATAACCCTAAAAATTAATTATTTTGTTTTAATAACTCTTCTCTTCTACGACGATAATATACTATGGGATTATCACCCTGAATTAAGTTTTCTCCCATTTTTAATTGAGTTTTAGTTGGTTGTTGAGTAATAACTACTTTTCTGTCTTGATGTAGAATAATAATATTAAATTTATTAGCTAACCAATTAACAAATGATTTTAAAACAGGGATTCTTAGGAATTTTTGATAAAATCTCATATAAAATTTCGTATTCTTTTCATCGACAGGAACAAAAGCTATAAAAATGCGAACTTTTTCACCAAGATAATTCTGCCAAATATGTGGAAATTTAAATTGAAGATGAAATACCTTCATATCATCAGTAAATTCTTCAGGTTTTAATGGTCTTGTTTTTCCATCATCTTTCTGATTATAAACCCAAAAAGTAAACTCTTTTCCATCATCAGAGGGCTCAACCAACGGCCCATGAACTAGTGTTTGATTGCCTCGACCTATTGTACTATGATGAACATAAGGCAAATGAACAACATCGAGTTGATTTTCAATAGCGCGAGAATAATGAACAGGCCATACTTCTGTGTGAGTTTTATATGAGAATTTTTTATCAATATCTTGGAAAAATGGTAATGGAGGATACTCTGATTGAATTTCTCCCCACCATATCCATATAAAATGGTATTTTTCTCGAGTAGGATAAGAAATAACTTTAAAACGTTCTGGTACTTGAGTGTTTTTGCCATTTGCAGGTATTAACTTACATTGCCCTAATTTATCATATCTTAACCCATGGAAAGGGCACTCTACCATATCTCCATTCGGACATATCTTTCCTCTGCTAAGTTTTGCTCCTCGATGAACACATTTATCTCTCAAACATATTACTTCACCAGTTTTACTTCGCCAAAAAACTAATTTTTCTCCAAGTCGAGTTACACCAACTAATCTACCCTTAGGTATTTCTTTTGATTCTAAAACAGCATACCACTGATTCCTAATCATTTCCAATCTATATTTAAAATTAAAAGAATTTTAAGACTTTTTATTTAATATTTTATAAATCAATTCTTTCTAGGTCTAGATTTACTAAATTTGTAAAATAATACTTAAACTAAAGTTTAAATCTCTAAAATTAAAATTTGTCGAAATTTAGTTGATTAATTATAATTTAGGATTTGAAAAGATTGAAATAAAGCTAATTATTTTCAAATTTATGGAGTTTGAAAAAGGATATAGCTCTAAAGTTGATGACTGTTTTAGTATTCATATTGCTAAAGAAAGTGAAGAAG
This sequence comes from Promethearchaeota archaeon, assembly GCA_048941185.1. Taxonomy (GTDB): domain Archaea; phylum Asgardarchaeota; class Lokiarchaeia; order Sigyniarchaeales; family SOKP01; genus Loki-b32. Next base: position 24,503 of record JBHLNW010000024.1, on the reverse strand, counting down.
AATTAAAAGCTATTGTCAACTTGAATAAGGAAATTCATCAAAATCCTATATTAGATACTTTCATCCATCAGACATTTTTAGAACATCCTAGAAAAGAAGAAATTTTATGTTTATATATCAAGGATGATAAAAAAAACAAAATAGTCTCTTCTATATGTTTAGTCCCATTAGAATGGCAAATTGAAGATATAAAATTACAAGTATGTGAAATGGAATTTGTAGGAACTCTTGAACAATATAGGAACAAAGGCTTGATTAAGATTTTAAACAAGCTTTATGAAGATATAATGGATCAGAAAGGCTATATTCTTTCTGTTATCAAAGGAATACCATATTTTTACCGTAATTTAAGATATGAATATGCCTCATCTCTCGATGACAGAATATCGATTCCAGTATCTAAAATACCGAACAAAAAGTTTAAAAATTTAGACATTAGAAAAGCTAATTTTAATGATATTCCCTTTATTAAATTAAAATATTCTGAATATCATAAAAACTTCTATATCTTTAACACATTCGATCAAGAATGTTTTAAGTTTAAATATTTACAGGAGAGATATGATTCAGAGGTCCGATCGACTTACATTTTTGAAGAAGGTGGAATACACACTAATTACTTTTCTTTTGGAATGAGTTATGATAATCAAAATTATGAAATTATTAGTCCAGACTTAAGTAAAAAAGAAATGATCGCTTTACTTCAATTCATCAAAACTGAGGGAAACTATAATGAAAAGGATACAATTATTCTTAGCATTAATGAACTTTCGAAATTATTTAGTTATATCAAATATTTAGGAGGAAAACCTGTTTCAACCTATGGGTGGCAAGTGAAAATTCCAAATTTGAAAAAGTTTTTTTATCTAATAAAAATATTAATTCAAAATAGATTAAAATATTCCGAATTTAATGGATTAACTAAAGCAATAAGAATTAGCGATTACCATAGAACAATCATATTGAATTTTAATAATGGAAAAATTGAAAATATTGATATTGAAAATGAGTCTCCAAACCCTAAAATTACAGATCTCATGATTCCAGATGCTTTTCTATACAAATTAGTATTAGGAGATAAAACTATTGATGAAATAAATTATATCATTAAAGACGCAATAGTAAATATTTCTTCAAAATCATTAATTGAAACGATTTTTCCGAAAAAAAGGAGTCTTTTTGGTTCATATCTATAGATGTTAAAATTACCTGTGTACAAACTCATTGTATTCTAATTATAAAACTTAAGATTTGAAATTTTTAATTTGAGGTATCATTGCAGCTTTTCTATTATCAAAGCCAAATTTTAATACCTGAAAACTTAAAATAAAAGGTACAATGCTTAATAAGCTTAAGACTGTGCCAAATAAATATGAGTTTGGAATTGCAAGAAGAACCCCTCCAATTAATGGCCCTAAAATTTGAGAAATACTATCTATTGATGAGCTTATTCCCATTATTTTACCTTGGTTTCGAGAATCAACGGAGCGACTAAGAAATCCAATAGTTATTCCTCTCGAGGTTGCTCCAGAGAAGCTTAGATAGAAAAGAATAATTACTAAATGCCAAGCTTGAGTTATAACTCCTAGTAAGAAGTAAGCTAAAATATAACTTCCTAATCCAAGCATTGCTGTTTTAGGATCTCCTAAAAAATTTCTAATTTTATTAAAGAAGAACGCTCTAAATACCACTTGAAAGACGCCCATAGAAGAAAGGAGTAATCCGATAGCTTGCGGGTTTAAATTCAATCTAATATTTCCAAAAAGACTAAAAGTAGTTTGAAACACTCCAGCAGCAATGGCTAGAAATAAATATTGTGTTAAAATTATTATAGTTTGATTATTTTTCCAGGTTGTAGTCAAATTTTCTTCAAGATTATTAAATGTTTTAGGTAAACCTCTATTAGTTGGTGAAAAGTTATTATCTTCGATCATCTCCCCATCTCCAGTTACTTTAAGCGGTAAGGTCTCTTTAAGGAACAATGCTGTTAAGGTTAATGTCACTCCTGCTAAAATGCTTGCTAAAATCCCCGGCCCCATAATCCCAAATGGAGATAAGAAGCCTCCAAGTGCAGGTCCAATTAAAAAAGCTAATGTAAAAGTGATCCCAATATTAGTCATTTGCTTTGGCCGTTCATTTGGGGGAACAACATCTCCAATAACCGCTTTTGAAATTGGAAATTGGCCACCAAATATACCATCTACTATTCTTGCTATAAACAGCATCTGTATATTTTGTGAAAGAGTTAATATTAGAAAACCGGCTAATGTACCAAATTGTGAAATTAAGAGTAATGGCTTCCGCCCATATTTATCACTTAATTTTCCTAAAATGGGTCCGAAAAAGAAACCAAATATAGCATTAGAACTCAATAAGAACCCAATAATTATAGGAGAACTACTATATGTTTCCATAAAGAATGGCAGAAATGGTAATATAATACTAAAACCTAAAATATCAACAAAAACCGCAACCCAAAGAGGTATTAATCTAGGATATTGCATCGAAAATTTCTTCATAATATAATAAAATGGGTAGAAATTTTAAGTATAAAGTTAATAATTTATTAAGAATTCTTTTCTAAGCTAAAACTATTGTTAATAAATTTGAAAAAGAGATATTAAATTATAAATTTCTATGTATTCGAATTATTTTTTCTTTTCTTAGAAGTTTTAGTTCTAACGGTAATATCATAAATCCATTTATAGAGACTCAACTCTTTAATATTTATTATAGGTTTAGTGGATACTCTAACTTCTTTAATCTTTCTTAATAACACTAAAACTACTAGGATCCGCAAAATTCCAGATAAAAGGAAAATGAAGTGGTAAGAATTCATAAAAGAAATATCAATAAAGCTTATAAGAGTGCTGCCGAGAAGCCCACCCGATATTATAGCTAATCCAATCAGTGAATTATAAATAGCAATAAATTTTCCTCGTTTTTTAGTCGTAATATTATCATAAATAAAGTTAGAAGCCGCTAAGTTGAAAGCAGTCCATCCGATTCCGCTAAAAATTTGGATACCTAGAAAGATTTGAAGAGGAGTAATGTAGATTATCCAGAATAATGGTAAAAAAGGGATTATAATTCCACCAATTCGAAGCAACTTTACATTTCCGAATTTATCAGAAAATCTCCCCAAAATGGGAAAAAAAAGGAGTCCTACTAATGTTGATGATAAATTAATAGTCATAAAAAGTGAATAGTCGAAGTTCAAATAAGTTAACATATAAACGGAGAAGAATGGTTTTGCAATCCATTGTGCTAATGTTAGAAGAGAAATAAATAATGTAAATTTCCCAAAATTACTTTTAGGAATCTCTTTAATAAATTGACTGGCTTTTACGCGATCTATAGTTTCAAAGAAAAAAGGGGGGTAATAGTGTTTAGTATACAGAAGCGCAGAGAATAAACGAGCAGTAAAACCAAAAATAAAAAGTAAGATAAACCCATAATAAACTAAATCCTGAACTTTAAACCAATCTAACATATAAGATAATACTATAATTCCAACTATTCCTATTGATTGTGTAATTAGATTTCTTTTTGCAAAATATCTCCCTCTAGTATTCTCAGGAACAATATCTCCCATTAGGGAAAACCATGGAGGCGTCATGATTCCTGCGAATAACATATAAAGCAAAAAAGTTATTATCAATATCCAAGGGAGAAATGGCAGAAGGAGATTAATTTGATACAAGAGAGCAATAATTATAAATAAAGGCCACATCGAAGCTTGCCCTAAAATTCCACTTATTATAATCTTTTTTCGTGATTTATTTTCAATCTTCTGAGAACCTATTAATTGCCCAATTGGTGAAACTAAATTTCCCAAAGAAGATATTAATCCTATTTGAAAAAGGGAAGAATTGATACTAAGAGAAAAAGGGACTATATAATTATCTGCCAAAACACTGCTAAATACTCCAAAAGATCCTTCTGCAATTGAGACTTGCATTGTTTTCTTTTTTAGTTTCTCTTCAATGTAGAAATCAATATCATCCGTTGGCGCTGAAATTTCAATCACAACTATTGGTCAATAAATAATTCCCCATAAAAAGGAAGAATATAATTAATTTTTTTTGAATGATCTAACTAAAGAATAAATCCAAAAATAATATTTTTTATTTTGATAATTCGTATTAAGAAAGTTTAAATACTTGAATAAATTCAATTTATACTTAAGAAGCACAGAAACAACTTATCTTATTATTCAGTTTAGAATTTAAAAATATTTCTGGGCAAATAATATCTAATTTTTTACGTTAATAGAAGTTTAATATAAATATGAAAATTAGGTTTACAAATTAATTATAAGGGTAGAGGTAATTAAAATGATAAATAATATTAGTAAAAAGGAAATTAAGCAATTTGGGTTTTCAAATAACCAGCAAGTTAGTCTAATGGCACATAATGGTGATAACTCCACATCAGGAGAGACTCTAGATAATTCCACTTCATTATCTAATTTTAGTGATGCTTCATTACATAAATTTTATAATTTCCCAAAATACTATGATAAAGCTTTCACTAGAGATGTAAAGAGTGATATAAATTTTTTCAAAAGGTGTTTTCAAGAATATTCAGATATTGATGTTAAACGAGTTTTAGAACCGGCATGTGGGCCAGGTATGTTTTTAGGAATTTTACCTGAGTTTGGTATTTCTTCTTTAGGATATGATTTAAATCCTGCAATGGTCAAATATGCTAAGGAAAAGCTCAGAATGTCTGGTTTGGATATCAATCAGGCTGAAGTAGTTGAAGGAGACATGAGATATATGGAATTTGACCAACAATTCGATGCAGCTTTTATCTGTATTAATAGTTTAGGATATTTAAGAAATGGAGAGGAAATCTCTTCACATTTTAAGGTTATGGCAGAGTCATTAAAAAGCCATGGCATTTATATTGTAGAAATAAGTTGTAAATGTGATGATATTGGAAATGAAAAAAAATTTGATGATACTTGGTATGTTAGAGAAGAAAAACTTGATCTGGAATTAACATGGGCAATTAATTGGTATGATCTGGAAAAAAGGGTTCGTCATGTAGATTTTCGTATGATTGTCAATGACAATGGATATAAAACTGAGGTTGAAGAGGCTCACGAGTTACGCCTATGGATATTTGAGGAATTTAGGCAATTTGCGAAATCTGGTGGATTTGAAATTGTTGGAATCTACAATCAGAGCTATGAAAGAATTGCTGAAAATATACCCATTACTGGAGAACTAGGGGCATTATTTTTCATTTTAAAGAAGATAAATTAAAAATTACTAATAGTTATCCTGTTTTAGAAATTTTATTATTCGTAATTTAACACTCAAAAATAATAATTAGGTTAAGATTCATAATTAGCAAGATTACTGACATACCATTTATTTAATAAGGGAATATCTTCTAATTTACTAAACTTTATTAATTTATCAAGTAATACAATAAAGATTTTATCATCTCTTCTGATTGAATTTAAGTTTTTATCATCTTTAATTTCTATTAAAATATTTTTAATTGTGTCAATATAATACAAATTATACTTTTCAATAACCACCTTCTCTGAATCCCATTCATAGTCAATCTCTTCCCTAATATCTTTAATAAATTGCTTTAAGCTCTTTTCTATAACAATCCAACCCTGAATAGAATTATTTTGTTTTGCATTTAAAACAAAAAATTTACCAATTATTTCATTTGAACTAGAATTTTTAACATCCTTCTCATATTTCATCATTTGTCTATACCTACTTTTTTTATTTGTTAATTAAAAAAATGAACAATAAGAGAAAAATATAATCTATTTTATCGATATGGTAATTTAAGATTTATCTGAAAATTTTTTTTTCTGTTCATCATGGTTTTATCCTTTTTTGCATCCAATTCATAAGAGATGACTGTAATATTTGATAAAAATTAAGGACAGCTTCTTATAACCATTTTTTCATCAGATAGAAAAGAACAATTAATAATGCTAGATCATTCTTTTAATAAATAATAATTATATACCTATTAGAGGGCTCCTACATTTAGATTAAAAAATTTATGTTAAATTTTTATATTAAAAGTTTTTAATCTAAAAAACTGTATTAAAATTATAACAAATAAAATCAGTCAAAATGACAGATGAAGAACTAAGGGATCAAATTACTAAAATAGCGGTACAAATAGAAAAAATTGAACAAACAGCAAAACAAAAGGAAAATTACATTATAAATAAAATTGATGAGGAATTTAATCCTAAAATTAGTGAAATCGAAGGAAAATTGCAGCATCATCAGACAATCCTAAATAGCCTTAATAAGCAAATTGATGAATTAACTTCAAAAAAGAAAGAATTACTTCCTATCGTAAAGAATTTAGAGAATGAATATAATAACTTGAAAAGTGAAAAGGAAAAATCTTTAAAACTAAGAATGAAAGCAATTGAAAAAGAAAAGAAAAATAAAACGAAAGAAGTTGACCGAGAAATAAAATTTCTAGAAAAAGAATTGAAGAAAAGTGAATAAAAAAACTGTTTAGAATAGGATTAATTCAAAATATGAGATCGATTAGATTAAATTAAATCAATTTTTTGGTACAAACTACTTCTAAAGTTCAATCTTCTAAACTATAAATAGCTAACATTCATACTTTGAAATATAATTTAATGAGTCATTTTAGATATGGAAACTGCAATCTATTTTTTTACCGGAACAGGTAATTCTTTAATAATTGCGAAAGATCTTGTTGAAAAATTAAATGATGCTGAACTCATACCCATTGCCAAGATATGGGACTCGACCAATATTAAAACAGAAAGTGAAAAAATTGGTTTTATTTTCCCCTTGTATTGGTCAGGATTACCTAGAATAGTATATGATTTTATAAATAAATTAAATCTAAGCAAAACTAAGTATATTTTTGCTGTTATAACAAGTGCTGGTGATATCAATGAACAACCTCTCCAACAATTAAAAAAGCTATTAAAAGCAAAAGGAAAAACTCTCAATGCTGGTTTTTATATCACTATGCCAAGTAATTATATTATTGGATATGATGTTGATCCTGAATCTCGCCAAAAAGAGCTTTTCGAAAAAGCAGTTAATGAGGTTGAAGCGATCTTAGATATTATAAAATTTAATGAAAACAATCTAAGTAGAGAAATTTTTGAAAAAGATGTAAGTAGGAGTGAAACAATCAATAAAGATTTTCGAGAGAACGTGTATAATAGTGATATAGCATTCTATGCTAATAATCAGTGCAATGGTTGTGGTACATGCGAGGATATTTGCCCTGTGAACAATATCATTTTATTAGATGATAAACCAACTTGGCAGCATAGATGTCAGCAATGTTTAGCATGTATTAATTTTTGTCCTGAAAAAGCTATTCAATTTGGAGAAAAAACTATTGAAACACAGAGATACCATCATCCTAAAATTACAGTTCAAGATATAATAACTCAGAAAAAATAAATGTTAATTAAGAATTATCCTATAAAACTCTTTAAAATATTAAATTAAACTTTTTAAATTTTTTTCGCATATTTTCTGTATGAACAATCAATTAGAAAAATATGGAGATATTTTTCAACAAAAATCGAAGTATCTTAGACATAATCTGCCACGACATCAACTTGATTGGTTAAGAAAACCTGATTCTTTTAAAATATATCTTGATGCTAAAAAAACAATTAAATTGCCAGATCCAGAATTTAATAAAGAAATTAGGTTTTGGGATGTAGTTTTAAGCAGACAATCCACTCGAAAATTTAAAGATGAACCTCTTACGCTTTCAGACCTAAGTCTTTTATTATTTGGGATGAGTGGCTTAACACGTTTTTTTCCACAAGTTGCATTTAGGACAGTACCGTCTGCGGGGGGTCTTTATCCAATCGAAGTATATCCTATTATCAATAATGTCGAAAATCTTAATTCGGGTATTTATCATTATCAAATAGCGAAACATAGTTTAGAATTATTAAAAGATGGAGATTTTCGAATAGATATTGCGAAGGCTTGCTTAGACCAACAAATGGCTTTTAATTCTGCAATTAATTTCGTATGGACTGCGATCATAAGTAGATCAAAGTGGAAATATCTCCAGAGATGCTATCGATATATCTATATGGATGCAGGTCATATCGGTCAGAACTTATATTTAATAGCTGAGGCATTAGGTTTAGGAGCATGTACCATAGGTGCTATATATGATGATGAGCTTAATGATTTGTTAAGTATTGATGGCATCCATGAAACCGCGATTTATGTGGGTGTAATAGGAAAAAAATATTAATTTTAGTTAAGAGTAAAGGAGTCTAAATTTTTACTGAATGAGATTATAATAAGACTTTAAATCAAATATTTAATACCTAGAAATTATGAAGGATTTAGAGAATGAAGTTAGGAAAGTTTTAAAAAAAAAGAATTGGTTAGTTTTATGTACTGTTGATGATAAAAATGTCCCTCACAGTTCAGTAGTTGTATACCAAAGTGATGGGTATGCGATTTATAGCTTAACAGGTAAAAATACTTTAAAAGCAAGAAATATCAGAAAAAATAGTAATGTGGCTATAACCATACCATTCAGAAAAAATTTCTTCCATAAAATTATACCAGCACCACCAGCTGAATTACATTTTACCGCAGAAGCAGAGATTAAACCCTTCGATGATGAAAGAGCGAGAAAAATATTTTCGAAATATTTAAAGTATCATGAAAATGTAGAAAACCAAGTGGAAAGCATTTGGTTGAAAATAACTCCATCTAGGAGAATTGCGACTTATGGAGTGGGGATAAAGCTTCTAAAAATGAGAAAACCAGAAATAGCAAGGAATTTGATTGAATTAAATTCATAAATGTAATGAGAAGCAAGAAAATGAAAAAGTCATCAGAAAAAGAAATAAAACCAATAAATATATTAACTGATGGAATGACCCCCGTTATAAGGAAACACATTGAAGGTGTGTATTATGCATCAACTCCTATTTCAGGAATGATTTGGTTTGAAACTGGAGAAGGAGCTGTTGTTATAGACACATTGATTAATATTCCAACGGCAGGAAAAGTTCTAAGTAGTATTCATGAGAAGATAAGATTCATAATTTACACTCATGGTCATGCTGATCATGTAGGTGGAGCAAAAGTCTTTATTAAAGATAATCCAGAGATCATTGCAAGCAAATATTTACCAGAGAGGTTTGATAGATACAAATTACTTCAACCATATAGAAATCTAATTACCAGTATGCAATTTAATATCCCTCCAAGCCTCTTTGGAAAAGGTCTTAAAAATTATATATACCCTACTAAAATGTTTTTAGGAGACTGCACATTTGAACTCGGAAAGTATACTTTTGAGCTTCATACTGGACGTGGTGAAACTGATGATGCTGTTTGGGTATTTATCCCGGAACTTAATACTGTTGTTGTCGGTGATTTCATAATGGGCCCTTGGTTTCCAAATATTGGTAATCCTTGGAAGCCTACTCGATTTGCATTGGAATGGGCAAAAGAATTAGAAAGAATTCGCTCATTAAAACCTGAAAATATCTTCTGTAGTGGAGGAGGATATTTATTTAAGGGGGATGATGCAAAAAGAGCTTTAAATGATAATATTGAAGTAATTTATTCATTACATGATCAAGTAGTAAATTTTATCAATGAAGGAATGCATATTACGGAAATGATCCACGCTGTAAAGATTCCAGATCACCTAAGTAATAGTCCCTTTCTGAAACAATATTATTCTCGCCCAGAATTTTTTATTTATAATGTTTATCGATGGTATCATGGTTATTATGATCATAACCCCGCTCATCTTATTCCACGACCAGAAAAGGAAGTTATGAGAGAAATTTATAGCCTTGTTGGATCTGAAGAAAAACTCATAAAGCATGTTAATAATCTTTATGAAAGAGGGCAATACCAATTAGCTCTTCAAGTATTAGATATTTTAATTCAGTGTGAACCAGAAAATATCGAAGCATTGAAAGTACGGATAAAACTTGTTAAAAATTTAGCTCAGAATGATACGTGTGTAATGAGTAGAAATGCTTATTATTATAGTATTAGGAAAGATAAAAAAAAAATTCGTGAAATTAAATATAACTCAAAAAATTAGGATTAAAACCTAATTTAAATCAGAAATAATATTATTGAGAGTGTTAGTGGATGTAATATAATTTTGAAGAGTTAAAATATTTATTATTTAATTTTAAACTTATTATAGTAAATCTTAAGGTAAATTATTAATAAATAAATTAGTTGAGTAGGAAAATGATAGATTTAAGCTTAAGGTCAAACTTAATGAAGCTTAGAGGAAATCGAGAGCATTATATTTTCTAAATAAATTATAATGCGAAAATGAAATATTATTACATTATAAATAATACAAAATAGAAATATTTAAAAGTAAAACATATCGATATTATCAAGTATTTAATCATTAATTAAAGTTAAAAATCATAAAGGAGACGTAAAGTAGAATGGCAAAAAAGAAGGCTCCAAAGAAGAAAGCTCCCGCTAAAAAAGCAGCTCCAAAGAAAAAAGCTCCTGCTAAAAAGGCAGGTCCTAAAAAGAAAGGTCCTGCTAAAAAATAAATATTTTCAATTTAAATCTTAACTTTTTTTTTATTTTTTACTTATTATATGCAAGTTAAAAGTTTAGATTCAAAACTTTCAATTGGTGAATATAAATATATATTAATTTCTCAGATTTTAGTGCAATATGAAAAATCATAATAGATTTTATTTATTCTTTAATTGATATTACATTGATAGAGGTTTGTAAAGATAGTTTAAATCCACTTTACTTTAAGAGGCTTTCGTGCTGGTATTCGATAGTAACGAGCTTTTGGATATCCGATTGCCAATGTGTATCCAACAATATGTTTTGATGGAATATTAGCAATTTTGGCAACTTGCTTAAATTGATTAAAAAAAGCAGTAATATAACCTAATGAACAAGTTCCTAACCCCAATGTTTCAGCCGCTAACATTATATGACAAGCAGCTAACGAACAATTCTCAATAGTATTTGAAGAATCTTTAGGTGAATGAATTATAATGATTTCAGTGCCCCAACGCCAAAATTCTACGCCTTCTTTAACCCTTTTGAGAATTCTTTTAAATTTAGGAACAGATGCTTCAAGCCTTTTTATAAAATTTGGAGAGAATGCTTTTTCTAAGTTTTTTTTTCCTTGCGGATCTTCAAATGTTCTTACCAAATTTGAAACTTGATTTGTGCATTCATCAGACAGCTTTTTAAGTATTTCTCGGTTTTGTATAACTGTAAAATATACACTTTCTTGATTACTTGCCGTAGGAGAATATCTACCTATTGAATTTAGAATGTTTTCAATTAATTCTTTTGGAACTGAAATTTCTTTAAATTGTCTTCGAGATCGTCTTGATTGAACAAGATTAACAAATGAATCGAATGAAGGTAAAATTTCTTTTGTAGGAATATCTTTGAGAATTTCATCCTTATGAACTTTAAGCTTTATTGCGTTCACAGGGCATATAGCAACACATTTCCCACATTCAATACAAAACTCATCCATCTCAGTTTTAAAATACATATTGCCCGAGTCAAAATAATAATATTGACATTCATTAGCACACGCTCCACATTTATTACAGATTTCTTCATCTACTATTACTTTTGAATTCTCTATTACGCTCACCATTTATTTAAATTGAAATTTATGTTAATTAATCCATAAAAGAATCAAAATCTTTTAATTTTTCTATTTATACTAAATATAAGTATAAGTTATCTATATGTTGAAAGTTAAAAATAAGTACTCTATTATTAATTTAAAAGAATGTATGCAAAAATTAGGAGTTTTAAAAATAGCTATGATAAAATCAGTATTAATATGCGACTCACAAGGATATCCGTTCTATTCTAAGAAGTTAGATCAAGATTTGGGTGAAATAGATCCAACTATTTTTAGTGGCTTATTGTCAGCTATAGGGGTGATTGGTAAGCAATTGTTTAAGGAGGATATTGCTACTATTTCTTATGGTGATAAATACGAGATCGTCATCATAACAAAGGAATTATTCGGTGACCAAAAATCGATCTATTTTGTTTTTGTTAATGAGGGAGAGAAAGATATAAAATTAATGAGACGGTTAAGCACCAATATTTTTATTGAAACTAAACATGTTTTAAAAGATCCATCAGCATCTAAATTGGATATTAAAGAAAAAGTTGACAAAATATTAATAAATTTATAGAAGCGTATTCTCAGGATCAATAGTGTTTTTATCCTTCAGTATTATCACATAAAAATTATTAATTACATTTATATAAAAATTGTTAATTCTTTTTCAAAATCTTAATTTTAATCAAAGAGGTGAAAAATTTATGGGTCAATTTAAAGTTCTTACCTATATTCAGCCAATGAAAGAATCAAAGAAGGAATTTCATCCTCATGAATTTGAAAAAATGGTAAATCAACATCTTCAAGAAGGTTGGAAAGTTATAAATTGTGATGGTATTTACTTGGGGGGAGTCAGTCCTACAAATGGTATGCATTATTGGGCATATTTAGTAAAGGATTAAATATTGGGAACAACTTTTTTTTTTTTTAATTTTAATTAATAATCTTTCTGCGCTATTGATGAATTTTTAAGGTTCTAGTTCTAAAATTAGAGGTTATGTGATAATATTTAATAACAAATTGTTCCATTAATTTATAAATATTAAAAAAACAATTCTGTAAAAATCATGAATGTAAGAGATCTCAAAGGGCGTCCAAAATTTGAATCAGGGGAATTCTTAGGTTTTGTTTTATGGAAGCAATCGGATGGGTTTCATCTAAGATGGAACACAAAAAAAGGAAAAACCCATAACTTTCAAGGAAAAGTAATATATAAAACTAAATTAAGAATTACGAAAATAGTTAACCCCAAAACTCAACTCAAAATTTATGAAACTGGAGAAAAAATGATTCAATGGAATTCTGCAGAAGAAGGAAAGATAAATGGAATAGATTTCGTTACTCCTGGAAATTTCACATTAGAATTGAGAATCGGTAAAAAAAAAATAAAGCCAAAAACTATATTTTTAGGATTTGAAATGAAAAATCCAGAGAGTAATCCCTTTAATATAATTCAGATAACTGAGGAAAAAATATTAGAAGAAGATATAAAAAGAAAGTTAGGAAAAAAAATAAAAGGACCACTAAAAGAAATTGAACCAAAAGCAATATACGAATTGTTAACAGAACCAGTATATGAACCTGAACCAGAACCAGAACTAGAGCCAGAACCAATATATGAACCAGAACCAGAACCAGTATATGAACCAGAACCAGAACCAGTATATGAACCAGAACCAGAACCAGAACTAGAGCCAGAACCAATATATGAACCAGAGCCAGAACCAGTATATGAATCTGAACCAGAACCAGAACCAACATATGAAGCAGAACCAGAACCAGTATATGAACCTGAACCAGAACCAGTATATGAACCTGAACCAGAACCAGTATATGAACCTGAACCAGAACCAGTATATGAACCTGAACCAGAACCAGAACCAGTATATGAACCTGAACCAGAACCAGTATATGAACCTGAACCAGAACCAGAACCAGTATATGAATCTGAACCAGAGCCAGAACCAGTATATGAATCTGAACCAGAGCCAGAACCAGTATATGAACCTGAACCTGAACCTGAACCAGAACCTGAACCAGAACCAGAACCAGTATATGAACCTGAACCAGAATCGGTATATGAGCCTTTATATGAATCTCTTCCAGAAGAAAAGCCAGAAGATTTTAAAAAATCTGAGGAAGAACAAAATAGGGAATTAAATAATAACTAAATAGTCATTATTATTTTGCTGATTCGAATGAGAAAATTTAAAAGAATCTTCACGTTTTTTCTTCTATGGGTTATTATCCTTTAGATTTAACAGTGTTTTTTATAATAAATATCGCTAACGTCATTATAAGTGTAATTTTCATATCAAGAGTTAAAAGACCTCACTTTGAACATATTTTGGGTATTTTTTACATTTTTCTTGGTATTCCTACTTTAACAATTGCAATTTTGAACATTATATTTCAACGAGAATGGTGGTTTTGGATATTTCCATCACTTTTTGTAATTTTTGTTATCTTTGAACTTATAATTGATTATGTTAAAAAAGTTGAGTTTCGTAATCCTCGAAACAAAAAGGTACTAATTCCATATTTAATTCTTTATTATATTAGTATAATATTAATGTGGGGTTTAGCTTGGACATTAGGAATCTTGTATGGTGTCATTACAGGAATAACTTACTTTTTACAGTTAATATGTTCAATTTATGCTGGTAAACATGGAGTAGGATAATAAATAATTCCACTTTATATAACTTTAAGGAGAACTATAAATTATATAAAATTTATAATCTTTAATCTCATAAAATATCATAAGATGAGTGAAATTTCTGGATATCAGAATACTCGAACAGTGAAGCGCATTCTAGCTTTATTAATTAGCGGAATTTATGTAGTTATAGTCCTACCAGTTATTGGGATTTTAGTTTCTTTATATCTCGACTCCCTATTTGGATTATCACAAATCATCCCATCTCCTATAAATATTTTAATAGCAGTAATATTTTTAGCAATTGGCTTTTTTTTCGCTATTTGGTCTAATTTTGAAATTTATAAAACCGGGAAAGGAAGTCCTGTTCCTTTGAAAGGAACACACACGAAAGAATTAGTTATAAAAGGTCCTTATAAATATTCGAGAAATCCTATGGTCTTCGGGTATATTCTTTTTTGGTTGGGTTTAGGATTTTTATTTAATTCTATCTTTCTCGTAATAGGATTTACAGTATTAATAACTGTTTTGTTAATCATACTCGTTAAACTTTGGGAAGAAAAAAATATGATAGAAAGATTTGGAAAGCCATATCTTGATTATAAAAGTAGTGTCTCCTTCTTATTTCCATTACCCTCTAAAAAACGTCAGATAGAGGGATAAAGAGAATAATGAATCCTAAAGATATTTAATATTTCCTCATTAGTGCCTAGAAGATTATACTCTCAGCAATGTGAATTATATCTTTATATAATAGTTAAATAGAATTTGAAATATAATATAATGAATTTCTTAGAATAATAAAAAACGTGAGTATTAAATATGCGAATTCCAGATAAAAAGAATACAGTTAAATTAGCAACTGTAATGGTTATGACAGCGATATTTATGACAATCTTTTCAATCCCCCTCATAAGTATAATTGCTCCACTTGGAGATATCCTCTTTCCTGGTAGTGGAGTATGGAATGTCCCAGGAGAAGTGCCGGAGCATGAAACACTTTATATCCCTGGATTAAATAGTTCTGTAACAATTTATAGAGATGAATGGGGAATTCCTCATATTTATGCTGCTACTGAAGAGGATTTAAGCTTCGCTTTAGGATATGTACAAGCTCAAGATAGACTATTTCAGATGGATTTAGCTCGTCGTAATGTAAGAGGTAAACTGTCTGAAGTAGTTGGAGATATGGCTATAAACGAAGATAAATATAATTTGGCAATGGGAATGGAATATTGGGCAAATAAAACCTTGTATGAACTAATTCAAATGAAAGAAGATGAAATATCTGATAATATAGATAGAATAAATAGTTATGTTGATGGAGTAAATTATTATATCGATAACCACCAAAATGATTTACCAATAGAATATGCTATACTAGGGTTTAAACCCGTGAAATGGACTGCCTTGGATACAATTTGTTTTACTAAATATATGAGTAAAATGCTTACTTGGGGATACGATGATCTATATAGATTACAGAGTTTAGAAGCGTTAGGGCCCTCAAATTATAGCGAAATAATGTCTATGTCAACATATGGTCAGATTCCAATATGTCCTAATTATGGTGAATTTAATGATAGCTCAGACCTAGTATTTAATGGTGGCCCATTAAAACTGACTTCTAAGGTATTGCAAACGATATCCAGTTTTTTAAAAAATGTGGAATCAATCCCATCAGAAAAAGCATTAATGGATCTTAGGGAAGAAAATGCTATTGGATCTAATAATTGGGTTGTTGATGGGGTAAAAAGTAGTACCGGAAAACCAATTTTGTGTAATGATATGCATTTAGCATGGAATATGCCCGGAATATGGTATGAAGCACACCTAGTAGCTGAAAATACTGGTTTAAATGTGTATGGATTTACTCTCGCTGGAGCTAATATTGTCATTGTGGGTCATAATGAACACGTAGCTTGGGGCTTTACTAACACTGGATATGATGTTATGGATTGGTATTACTATGAAGAAGTTGATTCTGACCATTATATTCAAAATGGTATATTAAAAGAATATACAAAAAGAACTTATAATATAAACATAAAGGATGTAGGAATTGAAACGTTTACAGTTAAAGATACCGTGCATGGTCCCGTTCTTAATGATTTTTTAGGTGGTGCCGTTCCTGATTCTCTTGATACTGGAAATATTGTATTGGCTCCTAAATGGACAGGAAATAATGTTACCTGGGAATTATTAGCTATAGATGGATATAATCATGCAGAAAATAGAGCAGAATTCAATCAATCCTCTACTTATTTTCATTGTCCTGCTCAGAATCATGTATATGCAGATATTGATGGGAATATTGCTATTAGACCTACAGGTTTAGTACCTATAAGAGATGATAGCTTAATTGAGACCTGGCATTTCGGTAATGGTACTTTACCATATAATGGAACAAAAGGTGAAGGGGAGTGGATTGGTTATATACCTTTTGAAGAATTACCAAATACAGAAAATCCATCTCAACATTATTTAGCCTCGGCAAATCAAATAGCAATTGGGCCTAATTATACAAAATACCATCTTCAAACGAGTTATGCTACTGGGTATCGAGCAAGAAGGATTAATGAATTACTTGAAAATGCCCCAGATGGAACTGTAGGTATAGAAAAAATGAAAGAAATACAGCTTGATATCAAATCTACAGCTGCAAGAGCCTTTATCCCATATCTCATTAATGCAACTGACGCATTACCTTCCTCTCAAAAAACACCTATAGTATTAGATGTCTTAACTCAGCTAAAAAATTGGGATTTTGATATGGATAAAGATCTAGCAGCTCCTACAATCTACCGTAAATGGAGGGATTATTACATGGATTATACCTTTAATGATGAAATGGTAGCAGTTGGAGCACCAATGCAACCACCATTGAATGTATTGGAAAAATTAACTCGAGATGAACCAGAATCAGATTGGTTTGATGATTTCAATACAGGTATAATTGAAAATAGAACCCATATCATGCTTAAAGCGTTGAATGCTACAATTGATTTTCTTTCAGAATTTTACAATACGAATGAAGTGAGTACATGGAGATGGGGAGAAATACATCAATTACTTTATCCTCATATAGCAGGGTTAGATCCTTTCGATAAAGGACCATATGAAGGAGATGGTGAGGGTTACACAGTCAGTCCTTCAGGAGCGAGTATAAGAAATGGAGTAGGTTATGCACGATCGGGGGCTTCTGAACGAATGATAGTTGATTTCAGTAATTTACAGAATTCATTGAGTGTTATCCCATCAGGTCAGAGAGCTATTGCAAATTCCAAACATTATTCAGACCAATTGGAACTATTCATAGAGGGAAAATATCATAAGCAATATTTCTATGGCTCAGCAGAGGATTTTCCTCAGAGTCATATCGAATCTCAGATTAGAATTATAGCATCAGAAGACCCTGCTTTTATAATTGCTTTGACGACTTCTCTAATCGTAGGACTCTCAGTGGGAATTATAGTTGTTGTTATAGGTTGGTATAAAAGAGATTTCATTCGTTCAAAACTTAAAGAATTAAAAAGGAGGATAAGAGGTGAATAGATTGAAACTTAAAAAAATTAAAATTAACATAAATCCTGACA
Source organism: Promethearchaeota archaeon (assembly GCA_048941185.1). GTDB lineage: Archaea > Asgardarchaeota > Lokiarchaeia > Sigyniarchaeales > SOKP01 > Loki-b32. The sequence continues at coordinate 6,599 of JBHLNW010000024.1, read as the reverse complement.
CGAGGAATTTTATTATATCCGTTATTATCACTGCAATCATTACATTTATTTTTACATACGTACCAGTTTGGCAATTAGTAATTATTCCAGGTATAATAGGAGGGTTATTTAATAAAAAAATGAGAAGGGGAATATATAGTGGTGTTCTTGGAGTTTTTATAGTTTGGCTTTTCTATATGATTTATAAAATGAGTGCGAACAATGCATATACAAATTTAGATCAATTTGCTGGATTAATCTTCGGTGAGTTAGGCTATGGCTGGATAATTTTCATCTTGATTTTATTATTAGGAGTTTTGTTTGGAGCTTTGGGTGGAGCAATTGGGAGTGGGGTGATGATACTATTAAGACCTACTCTTAAGAGAGGAATAGTAAAAATTACAGAATCTAAAAACTCCACCAGTAGTGGAGGAAGTATTAAAAAATAATTAATTTTTTTTATTTTATTTTATATTGGCTTTTTAAGAAATTAATAATATATTCTTTAACCTTATCTCTATCTGGTAAGCTAGCTACCATACCATATATCGCAGCATCTCCCTCTGAAGATTTTCCTGGATTTTCAACAACTTCTTTGACTGTTTCTTCAAGATCTTTTAAGAATATCTCAACTATTTCCGCGTGATGTGGATTAACCATCATATGTAAAGCATTTGGGAATTGAATTCGGTCCAAATGCCACCCTTTCTTATCCAAAAGATCTCCCAAGTGATAAACATCAATTTTATCAGAGGTGAAAGAAAAAACGCTCATTACAGGTTCTCCGATGATATATAACTCAGAGATCTTGTTAATTCCCTCAATCAACTTCTTTGAAGCTGTCATTACGGTTTTCGCTAAATTTAAGTAGCCATCCACCCCCAAATGATTCATAGCAGCCCAAGCTGCTGCGATTGCACCTCCTGGTCTCGTTCCCCTCATAGATGGTGAAATATAGATACCACCGGACCAATCTGTATAGACAGAAAATTGGTGTTTCCAAATTCGTTCTTTCCGGTATAAGATTGTGGATGCTCCTTTTGCTCCATAACCATATTTATGGACATCAGCACTAATAGATGTTACTCCAGGTACAGAGAAATCAAAATCAGGAACCTGATATCCAAGCTTTTTAACAAAAGGAAGCATAAAACCTCCAAGGCAAGCATCAATATGTAAACCTATACCGCGTTTTTGAGCGATCTCTCCCAGATCTGAGATTGGATCTACAACCCCTCTCGGAAAATCACAAGCAGAACCAACAAGAAAAATAGTGTTCTCACTAATTGCTGCTTCCATAGAATTTACATCTGCTCGGTGAGTATCTTTATTTACTGGAACTCTTACCGACTTTACATTGAAATAATCAGCTCCTTTATCAAATGCGGGATGTGCTGAGCTGGGTAAAACCATTTCTGGGTCATTAATGTGTGGAAATTTTTCCTTTGCCCAATCTCTATATGTTTTTATAGCCATTAGGATGCTTTCAGTACCTCCAGAAGTCATACTTCCACAACATCTCTTATCTCCATTAAAAAGGTCCACTGCCATAGAAATTACTTCAGTTTCAAATTTCTTTAGACTTGGAAAAGCAATTGGACTTAGAGCATTCTTAGAAAAAAACATGGTATAAGCTTTTTTAAGCATTTCTGTATGCTCATCTGTTGCATGATAAACTAAGCTCCAAACTTTTCCATCTCTCCAATTTATGTCATTCCCACGTAGATCTTCCATTTCTTTTAAAAGTTCAGTTTCAGGGACTCCTTTTTCTGGTAAAATAACCTTAGGTCTTGCCATTTTAATTCATTAAATTTTGAAATTTTATTAAATCTTTAAAATTTTCAGTAGATTATTATTATTACTATTATAATCTGCTAACGTCCAATGGGGAGAAAGTTTTATATATAATGTGATTTAACACTTAAATTGAGTTAAATATATACTATACATTTAACTCCAAAAAACCAAAAATTGACCAAAAAAAAATGTAAATTAAGATAATTAGAAGGTTAGATCTTTATGGAAAAAAACAAACGAACAAAGTTATGTTTTTTAATATCTGTTATACTAGTGATTTTTTCAGGAGCGATGGCTTTTGGATTTCAAACTAATTTTGGTACGATCGATGTTCAACAAGTTGAAATTTTTGATGAAGGCACATTTTTCAGTGATGGAACAAATAAAATAGTTGGGAGATTATATCGTCCTAGAACTGCAACTAGTACCAGTCCAGCTCCCGGTGTAATAGGTCTTCATGGATATAATAATGATAAGGATGTTATGAGACCGGCAGCTCTAGAATTAGCTAGAGCAGGAATTGTTGTCCTAACAATAGATGAAATAGGTCATGGAGATTCTGGAGGTGAATTGAATTGGTATATACAAGGATCTTCTGCTGCTTATGATTGGTTACAATCATTAGCTTTTGTCGATGAGACTAAGATGGGAATTTATGGACATTCTATGGGTTATATAGTTGCAGAACAATTAGCTGGTATAAAACCTGATCATGATGCGTGCGCATTCATCTCATTTCCTCCTTTACTTCATAATTTCAATATAACTCATAATGTTTTGCATCTCTGGGCAGAATATGAAGAATGGTATACATATGGTGGATTATATGATGCAAGTATGACTGTTAGTGAAGTTATTGAATATGGTCTACTTATTGCTGGACAAAATGCTGGAATAGATCCATTGCCTGCTGAACCAGACACCACATATGGTGATTTTGCACTAAATACAAGTTATCGTGAGCATCTTGCACGTGGAGTAGTTCATCCTGGTTTATCTATGGATCAGGGTTGTAACGCAGAAATTACTGCATGGATGCTACAAGCTTTAAGTGGGCTCGGTGAAAGTGAAGCTTGGGCAATAGCAGCAATTCCAAATCAAATTTACTTAGGAGTAGAAATATTTAGTGGTCTTGCGTTATTATTCAGTTTTATATCTGTGATATTTTTAGCTCAATTATTATTAACCACTAAATTTTTTGGAGAAGTTAAGCAACCAATGCCAGAACGTGTGGTTACGAAAGACAAAAAGTATTGGTGGATTTTCGCAACAATAAATACTGTAATAGCAGGGTTATTTTATGGTTTGTTTACACATGCGGATGAACACTGGGATTTTCAACCACCTTTAAATATGGGAATGATGAATAATTTTCTTGGGTTTTATCTAACCACAGCTGCAGCAGCTACATTTCTGATAAGTCTTTGGTATATAATTTTCAATAGAATGGAGAGAGGTAGTATAAATCTATATGATCTTGGAATCACATATGCTAATGAAAAATTTGGTGCGACCATCAAAAACAAAGCACATTGGCAAGTGTTTGGTAAAACAGCTCTTTTAGCGATTACACTCTTTGCTTGGATGTACGCATTAGTAAGTCTTTTTCAAACGTTCTTCTTAATTGAGTTTAGACTTTTCTGGTCATTTGCGAAAATGTTTACACCAGAAAGGTTTTTAATGTTCTTACTATATTTGCCTATTTTCTTACCCTTCTTCTTAGTAAATGGTGGAGTTTTTCTATTCGGTCAAATTCGTCAAGAAGAAGCAGGGACATCAATTAAAACATATTTAATCTGGTGGGCTAAAATCTGTTTTGCTATGTTAACTGGGCTTGTCATTCTTGTATTAATTCAATATATAGGTGTTACAGTCGGCAATTACCCATATCAAGGTTGGTGGTTTAATCCAATTATGCCCCTTCAGCTATTTTCAATAATTCCACTATCAGGTCTACTATATTTCATTATGATCATCTTTTTCAGGAAGACAGGAAAAATTTATCTTGGCTCTATATTTGCTGCTATTATTACTGTTTGGTTCTTAAGTTGTGCAACTGTTTGGGGCGGTGGATTATAAGCAAATAAATTTAGTTACACCTTAAATCCAATTTTTTTTTATTTTTCTAATTTTTTAATCATTGATAATGAATCCATAATTGGAAAAAGAGTATAATTCATTATTTAAGTTTGATTAGGAATATCTCATAATTTTAAAGGATATACACCAAACGCTTTTGCTGCTTCAATCATCCATTCTAAGCGATTGGGTGCAATAGTGGGATGGAAATTTGCTGGAGATATCATAAATCCACCGCCGTATCCCATTGCTTTAATCGCATTTTTAACTGCTTGTTCCACTTCCTCTTTCGTAGCATCTACAAGAATATATCTGGTATCGATATTTCCAGATAGACATAATTTATCTCCAACTTTTTTTTTCACATAATAAGGATCAACAAAAGGGGGCTCAAGGCATTGAAGCCCATCGAAACCCGAGTCTATAATAAAATCCAAAAGTGTGGTTACATCTCCATCGGTATGTAAGATATACTTTCCACCCCAACTATGTATTTGTTCTGAAACTTCTTGAAAACATGGAAGGAGATATTTATCAAAATATTTTGGATTAATCATTGGACCTCCTTTATGTGCAATATCTCCACCCTCAAGAAATATATTAGCTCCGCAATCATGATAAGCTTTGAAAATGGTTAATGTATAGTCTGTACAAAAGCGAAAGCGTTCTTCAATTAATTTAGGATCATTTTTTAAAGCACGAGCAAAATATGCCATTCCCATTCCTTGCCAGACGGGTGGGAAGACTGATGTAAGAGCATTTTGACTAAAAATGCAGATCTTATCTTTAATATCTCGACATTTCCTTAGAACGCCGTTATAAAACTTCTTAGCTTTTTTATATTCTTCTTTTAAATCTGGTTTAGGGTATGCTTCCCAATCTGCTCTATTCTTAATATATCCACCATAATAATCTGGATATGGATTTCCATCAATATTTCGTACTTTATGCCTTTTCCCAAAAATATCTGTCATCTCAGTTTGGCTTTCAAGGATAAACGGAATATATTGTATACCCACCCCATCAAAACCTAATTGATATCCTGCTCGAACTGCTTTTGCAAATACACTTATTTCAATATCATTAAGTATTTGATTAATTCTTTCAACCCAATCATCTGGATAATCCTTTTCCATCTCGTTAAAAATATCAAACGCTGATTTTTCGGGTTTTCCTAAAATTTTGTCTGCGACATTTCCATCTATATTTATAGTATGTGTTGGAATTCTATCTGGTTCCTCAAGATTTAACGCAGTCCAGATTCGTTCAAAACTATTCATATTACTTATTTCGCTATTATATTATTTAATTATTTTATTACTATCAGAATGAAAGAGAACACCATTTTCAAAACTTAGAATTTTAATAGATTTAAAGATTATTATTAAATTGGGTGAATCTTGATTGTTAGTTAAAAATGTTGATTTCCTTCTTACGTTTAGATGCCCTGCAGAATGCCAGCATTGTAGTTATAAAGCTGGGCCCAAGAGAATTGGGTTTATAAAAAAAAGAGAAGTTCCAGGATATTTGAAAGAGTTGACTAAAATCCATCCATTAAGAGCTGTTTGGGTTCATGGAGGTGAACCTTTTTTATATTTTGACATTTTAACTTATATAATAAAAGAAGCAAATAAATTAGGTATCTCACGATTAGGAGTTATTACTAATAGTTTTTGGGCTAAGAATGAAAAAATTGCCAAGAAGAAATTAGAAGGTTTAAAAAAAGAGGGATTAAATGCATTAACATTTAGTGCTGATTTTTTTCATCAAGAATTTATTCCTTTAGAAAATGTTAGAAACGCCTTAAAGTCTGCAGTAGCTCTTGGTTTTGAAGATATTTATGTTGATAGTTATTTTGTTGATGATATTAATTCATATAATTATTTTAATCAATTAACGAAAAAAAACTTAGAAAGATTAAATGACATAAAAAATATTGAATTTCATCAAAATCCGATGAGTGTAGAAGGACGAGGGACTGAATTAATTGAATATCTAAAATTAAAAGAAGAAATTCCCTCTGGAAATTGTCCAATGCCATTTTGGATTGATGGGAATCTTCAAAATCCAGATACAATTGAAATCGATTGTGAAGGTAATGTTACACTTTGTCCAGGAATCTGTATAGGAAATACAAATGTTCAGTCAATAACGAGAATTGTGCAAGATTATAATGTTGAAAATCATCCTATTCTATCAATTATCGATAAAGAAGGTCCAATTGGACTTTTGAAAATTGCTAAGGAAAATGGATTTAAACAAGATCAGCAATTTGTGAATGAATGTCATCTATGTTATGAGTTGAGGAAGTTTTTACAACCGATATATTCATACTCTTTAGTGCCAAAAGAATGTTATTAATGAGTCCTTATAACTAATTAAAAGTGAAATATAAAAAAAATTTATTTTAGCTTTTGAACGAAGGAATTAATTTTTTCTACATATGTAGCTTTCTTAATTTCTTTTTTATTAATTTCTAAAGTTGATACAGGCTTTTTCTCGCATAATATTTCCATTCTTTCAAATGCTTTAAAACCTTTATCTCCTCCTTCTGTACAAAAGAAAGCAACGGCTTTAAACTTACTTTTATTTTCTGAGATATAGGTTCTTATTGCGGGGGTCATATTACTAGCCCATATTGGAGTTCCTAAAATGATTAGATCATATAATTCTGGGTTTTTTTGAATCTTTTCTATAATAGTTAGTTTCTCTTTCATAGCAGCATATCCACTCTTGAGAAAACC